>JBIPLL010000150.1:0-6445 GCA_044368425.1 Beijerinckiaceae bacterium | reverse complement strand
ACGCCTACGCGAAGATAGCCCAGGCGACCCAGTCACCTCGTGAACTTGAAGCAACGGTCCTCATGAAGGCAGCCTCGCGCCTTCAGGGGATCATGGACGACTGGGACGGCCGCAGGTCCGATCTGGACGATGCCCTGACCTATAATCGCAAGCTCTGGACAGTGCTCGTCACCTCCGTGACGCGCGAGGACAACCCTCTTCCGGTCGAGATCAAGCGCAACATCACCACGCTGGGGATGTTCATCTTCAACCGCACGATCCAGCTCACCGTCGAGCCGAAGGCCGAGGGCATTCGCCCGCTCGTGCGGATCAACCGGGAAATCGCCGCCGGCTTGCGCGGCATGGGGACAGACCAGGCGCCCGCCAGCGCCTGAGTCCGGGATCAGCCCGATCGTTCCACGAACGAATCAAGCACCATCTTTCGACCGGCCTTGTCGAAGTCGACGGTCAGCTTGTTGCCGTCGACAGCCGCCACGCTGCCCGGCCCGAACTTGATATGGAAAACGCGGTCGCCGACCCCGAAGGCAGAGGACGCGCCCGTCGACTTTGCGACAAGCTCGCCCTCGATCGTCATGCCGCGCCCCCGCTCCGGCGTTCTGTTGCCCTGACGCGCAAAACCGGCTTCCTGTTGCGTATGGGCCTGCGCCCGCTGCCAGCCCGGCGTCGCATAGCTTGAACCGAAGGCCGGCATCCGGTCGAAGCGGGAGCCGCCGAAGCCGCCCTGCCCAAAATGAGCCGGCGCCTCCACCACCTCGACATGCGCCTCCGGCAGGTCGTCGACGAAGCGGCTGGGGATCGTGGCGTTCCACATGCCGTGGATGCGGCGGTTGCTGGCAAAGGACACCTTGGCCCGCCGGCGCGCGCGCGTGAGGCCGACATGGGCAAGCCGCCGCTCCTCCTCGAGCCCGGCCCGCCCGCTCTCATCAAGCGCCCGCTGGTTGGGCAGGAGCGCCTCCTCCCAGCCCGGCAGGAAAACCGTGTCGAATTCCAGCCCCTTCGCGGCATGCAGCGTCATCAGGCTGACGCGGTCAGCCGAATCCGATTCGGCGACCTCCATCACGAGTGAGACATGTTCGAGGAAGCCGGCGAGATCGGGGAATTCCTCCATCGAGCGAACGAATTCCTTGAGGTTCTCGAGCCGTCCCGCCGCGTCCGCAGAGCGGTCCTGCTTCCACATGTCGGTATAGCCAGACTCCTCCAGCACCATGCGCGCAAGATCTGGATGCGCCATCAGCTCGCGCAGCGAGCCGCGCGCCTTGGGCTTCAGCTCCTCCGTCTCGACGAGCGCCCGCGCCGACTGCATCATCGGCTGGCGCGTGGCGCGCGCATGATTGTGGATGAGCTGGATCGTCGCATCGCCCAAGCCCCGCTTGGGGGTGTTGACGATGCGCTCGAAAGCAAGGTCGTCGGCAGGGTTGGCGACGCAGCGCAGATAGGCCAGCGCATCGCGGATTTCCGCCCGCTCGTAGAAGCGGGGCCCGCCGATGACGCGATAGGGCAGCCCCAGCGTGACGAAACGGTCCTCGATCTCGCGCATCTGCGCCGAGATGCGCACCAGCACCGCGATTTCCGAGAGCTTGTGCCCGCGCCGCTGGAGCTGCTCGATCTCCTCGCCGATCATCCGGGCTTCTTCTTCCGAATCCCAGGCGCCGGTGACCGTCACCATCTCCCCGGGCTCGTCCTCGGTGCGCAGCGTCTTGCCGAGCCGCCCCTCGTTCTGGGCGATGAGATGCGAGGCGCAGGCGAGGATATGGCCCGTCGAGCGATAGTTGCGCTCCAGCCGGATGACGGTCGCGCCAGGAAAGTCGTGGTCGAAACGCAGGATGTTATCGACCTCGGCCCCGCGCCAGCCATAGATCGACTGGTCGTCGTCGCCGACGCAGCACACATTGTGTCGGCCCTGGGCGATCAGCCGCAGCCACAGATACTGGGCGACATTCGTGTCCTGGTACTCGTCCACGAGCATGTAACGGAAGCGCTGCTGGTACTGCGCCAGAACGTCCGGGTTCTCGCGCCATAGCCGCAGGCATTGCAGCAGCAGGTCCCCGAAATCGCAGGCATTGAGGGTCGCGAGCCGCTCCTGATAATGGGCATAGAGCGCCCCGCCCTTGCCGTGAGCGAAGGCACCTGCCTCCCCGGCCGGAACCTGATCGGGCAGGAGCCCGCGATTCTTCCAGCTGTCGATGAAGCCGGCGAGCTGGCGGGCCGGCCAGCGCTTCTCGTCCACATTGGCGGCCTGGATCACCTGCTTCATCAGCCGGATCTGATCGTCCACGTCGAGAATGGTGAAATCCGAGCGCAGACCGACGAGCTCGGCATGGCGCCGCAGGATCTTGGTGCCGATGGCATGGAACGTCCCCAGCCACGGCATCGCCTCGCCGGCAGGACCGACCAGATGCCCGATCCGCTCCTTCATCTCGCGCGCGGCCTTGTTCGTGAAGGTCACGGCCAGGATATCGGACGGTCGCGCCCGGCCCGTCGCGATCAGATGGGCGATGCGCGTGGTGAGCACGCGCGTCTTGCCCGTGCCGGCGCCAGCCAGCACCAGAACGGCGCCCTCGGTCGTCTCGACCGACCGGCGCTGCTCGGGATTGAGGCCCTCGAGATAGGGAGCCGCGCCCGCAAGGCTGGCGCGGGCGCGTTCGGCGATGCCGCCGGGCTTTGGACCCGGAGCGAAGGATGAGGAGTTTCCAGACACGATTCGTTCTATATAGGATGTTGGCCATGCACTGCACCCCGTCTCTGGGCACAGTCCCTTCAGCGATCCCTCCCCGCCCGCGTCAAGTCTGGCGCGATTTCGGCGCGCTGGCCCTGATAATCGCTGGATTCATGCCGTTTTCGGCTTTGGGGCAGAGCCGTGAGGCGGATCGACTCATCCAGGACAACAACCGCTCGCTCAATCAGATGATGCGCGACCAGGGCGAGCGCAACCGCATCGATTCGCAGATTGATTCGCTGCGCGCGCGCAGCGAGCGCGACAAGATCGCCGAGCCGCCACCCGGCACACGCACGCCAAATTGCCCGCCGGGGATGATCTGCTGAACGCTGCCCGCATCCGGGCGCGGTCGATGGCAGTTGACAGCCTGCGTCAGTGCCGCGTGCCGGCGGCGGCCTGCGCGCCCTCGGCGACAGGCCCTCGCGCAGGCTCCTCGGTGCGCCGCGTCAGGCTGACATGCCGGCCCAGCACCGCAGGACGGGGCAGCCGCGCATGCGCGGCCTTCATCAGCGCGAGCTGCGCCAGGATATCGGCGGGGAACGGCGAGGACTTCCGCGTTGCAAGATCGACATGGACGGCCAGCGCCTCGATCGTCGCCGCCAGCCAGCCCTCGCGCGCCTCGTGGATCTGCGCATAGTAATGCATCCGCTTGTCGTCGAAATCGACGAAATGCAGCGTGACGCGCGTCACGGAATCGGCATTGAGCTCGCGCTTGTACAGGACATGGCTCTCGGCCACGAAATAGGAGGCGTTACGCGCCTTCACGTAATCGGGCCCCAGCCCGATAAGGCCGAAGGCCTCGTCCACCGCCCGGTCGAACAGGACGTGGTAATAGGCAAGGTTGAGATGGCCGTTATAATCGATCCACGCCGGCTCTATCCGGGCGGGCGAGGACACGAACGGCGCGAAGAACAGCGCCGGTGCATGAATGACGTCAGACAACCCCGCCTCCCAGTCGCGGTCCGCCTCTGGCCCGCCTCTCCTGCGTCCCCGACCTGATGGTCACGCATTTGCCCAAGGCCGTTTCGGCTTGGGACGCCTGCCTGCGGCTGCCGCCGTCTGCTATGGACGCTGAAGAACGCTATCGTGACCAAACGCCGGAACGTGCGCAAGGTGCCCCGCGCAGTCTGACGTTGCAAAATCGCGCCGCGCCCCGGCCGGAGAGATGACATGACCGCTCAAGCCGCGCCCGCCCGGGTCTCCCGTCAGGCTGTCGACGCCCTCCTCCAGGAGCTTCTGCCTGCCTTCGGCAACCGTCTTGTGACAAGTCAGGCCGTGCGCGACCAGCACGCCAACACCGTCACCTGGACACCGCCGCAGCCGCCCGACGCCGTGGTCTATCCGATGACGACCGAGGACGTCGTCACCATTGTGCAGGCCTGCGCCCGCCATGGCGTGCCGATGATTCCGTTCGGAACCGGCACCTCCTTCGAGGGACATGTGAACGCCCCGCTAGGCGGCCTCTCCATCGACACCTCGATGATGAAGCGCATTGTCGCCGTTCACCCGGAGGATCTCGACTGCGTCGTCGAGCCGGGCGTCACCCGCAAGGAACTGAACGAGCACCTGCGCGACATGGGCCTGTTCTTTCCCATCGATCCGGGTGCCGACGCCTCGCTGGGCGGCATGACCGCGACCCGTGCCTCGGGCACGAATGCCGTGCGCTACGGCACGATGAAGGACAATGTCGTCTCCATCACCGCAGTCCTGCCCAATGGCGAGGTGGTGCGCACGGCGCGGCGCGCCCGCAAATCCTCTGCGGGCTACGATCTGACCCGTCTCATGATCGGGTCGGAAGGCACGCTGGGCATCATCACCGAGCTGACGCTCAAGCTGCATGGCATCCCGGAAGCCATTTCGGCCGGCATCTGCCCCTTCCCGAGCGTGCGCGCCGCCTGCGACGCGACGATCCTCGCAATCCAGACCAGCCTGCCCGTCGCCCGGATCGAATTGCTCGATACCGCGCAGGTCAGGGCGATCAACGCCTATTCGAAGCTCGACCTTGTCGAGAGCCCGCTGCTCCTGCTCGAATTCCACGGCACGGAAACGGGCGTGGCGGAACAGGCGGAGCGCTTCGGCGAGATCGCGGTAGATCTCGGCGGCGGCCCCTTCACCTGGGCGACGAAGGCCGAGGACCGTTCGAAGCTCTGGCAGGCGCGCCACGATTCGCTGTGGGCCTCGCTCGCGCTTCGCCCCGGCGCCGCCGGGATCACAAGCGATGTCTGCGTGCCGATCTCGCGCCTTGCGGAATGCGTCGAGGAGACGATTGCCGACATCGAGGCATCGGGCCTCATCGCGACCATTGTCGGCCATGTCGGCGACGGCAACTTCCATGTGCTGCCCCTGGTCGACATGGACAACCCGGCGGAGGTCGCGACCGCCCACGGGTTCCTCACGCGCCTCGTCGAGCGGGCGCTGGCCATGGAGGGGACCTGCACCGGCGAGCACGGTGTCGGCCAGATGAAGATGAAATATCTTCCTCACGAGCACGGCGAGCCGGCGCTGGACATGATGCGCGCCATCAAACGCGCCATCGACCCGCAGAACCTGATGAATCCCGGCAAGATCGTCATGGCGTGAGCAGCGCTCGGGACCATTTTTCGCCCGGACGCATCGGCTTCATTGCGACGGCCGGGGCCGGGAAAGTTGCGATCCCGCCGCGATGCCGCCATTCTCTTGCCCGCCCGATGAGCTTGAAGTCGCGTCGGTCCTTGTCGCATCACCCATCCGACGCCAACTTTGGCGGCGGAGCGGGTGTGTGTGCGATTCGCCGTGATGCGATCGGCCATGCGGCCGGGACCGGTTCGGAAGGAGCCGCCTGTTGCGGGACATACTGACTGTTCTCGCCGTGCTGGTGGTGCTCGTGCTGGCGGCGGCGCTTGGCGCGCCAGCCTTCATGAGCCTCGAACCCTATCGGCAGGAGCTCGACACCCGGCTCTCGGCACTGATGGGCGAGCCCGTGCGCACCGAGGGGCCCCTTTCGCTGCGCCTTCTGCCCTCGCCGCGCCTGAGGCTTCAGGTCGTCTCGGTCGGGCGCGACGAGCCGGGCGTGCCGACGGCCCACATCCGCGACGTGAGCATCGAGGCCGCTCTGCTGCCCCTTTTGCGGCGTGACCTGCAATTCACCGAGATCACTATCGGCCGGGCCGATCTGTCCCTCGTCGCGGACGAGCAGGGACGTCTGCGCGGCCCGTGGAATGTCAGCGAGGGCGGCGGCGGCGGCTGGCATACCGGCATCGGTCGCCTTGCCTTGTCGAGCGGCGAGGTCCGGGTGCTGCGGGCCGACGGCACTCGCCGGCTGACCATCCCCGACATCGCACTGGTGGGCGAGGCCACCAACCTGACGGGGCCCTGGCGGCTGGTCGGCCATGTCGCAGGCTTCGGCGCCCAGATCGTCACGGGCGAGCCGCAGGCCGACGGGCGCCTGCGGGCCAAGATAGCCCTTGGTGGCAATTCGGCGCCGCGTTTCGAGTTTGACGGCCTCATCGGTACCAGGACGGAAGGCGCATTGCGCATTCTGGCCGGTCCCCCGGTCCAGCCCATGGAAGCAGGCCTGCCCATCGGCGCGGTCCTGAACGGCCGCATGAGCGGCGGCGTCGAAGGCTTCGACCTGACCGACCTGCTGATCGAGATCGGTGAGGGCACGAGCGCCCTCAAGATCAATGCGCAGGGACGGCTCGACCTCAGTCCCACGCCGCGCCTGACGCTCAATGCCGATTCCCGCTTCGT
>JBIPLL010000148.1:0-6490 GCA_044368425.1 Beijerinckiaceae bacterium | reverse complement strand
ATGAAGCAGCCATCTCCGGCAAAGGCGACGACGGTTCGATGCGGGAAGGTGCGCTTGGCACCGACCGCAGCCGGGACGCCATAACCCATGGACCCGCATGTCGGCGCGAGCTGCGTCGCGAAATGCCGGAACGGCCAGAAACGGTGCAGCCAGCTCGCATAATTGCCGGCGCCGTTGCACATGATCGTGTCGGCCGGCAGCACCGCCTTCAGATGCGCCATCACCTGACCCATCTGCAGCTGGCCCGGGGTACGCACGGGCGCGGGATCGCTCCAGCGCAGATAGGCATCGTGCGCGACCTTTGCCTGCCCAGCCCACGAAATCGTCTGCGGCGGCTGCACGCCCTCGAGCGCCGCGCAGAAGGCCGAAGGCGTCGCCTGGATGCCTAAGCCCGCCCGGTAGACGCGGTTCAGTTCCTCGCTGCCGGGATGGACATGGACGAGGCGTTCGCCAGAACCGGGAATGTCGAAAAGCTCGTAGCTCTGCGACGGCATCTCGGACATGCGCCCGCCGACCATCAGAACAAGATCGCTTTCCTTGATACGCTGGACGAGCGCAGGATTGGGCGAGATGCCGAGATCCCCGGCGAAGCAGCGATGATCGGCGCGAAACAGCATCTGCCGGCGGAAGCTGACGGCAACCGGCAGGTCGAACCTGTCGGCGAAGCGTGCGAAGGCCTCGATGGCGCGCGGGTTCCAGCGCGAGCCGCCGAGAATGGCGATGGGTGACTTCGCCGCCCAGAGGAGCTTCTGGAGCTGCGCCATCTCGGTCAGGCATGTCCTCCGGCAGCGCCACGACGACCGGCCCCGGCCGGCCCTGGCAAGCCACATGGAAGGCGCGCGACACGAGTTCGGGAATGCGCTCCGCCCGGTCGATCTCCACAACCCACTTGGCGATGGAGCCGAACACGGCCTTGTAATCGAGTTCCTGGAAGGCCTCGCGCTCCTTCATGTCGCGCGCGATCTGGCCGACGAACATGATGAGCGGGGTCGAATCCTGCGCCGCAATATGCAGGCCCGGCGAGGCATTGGTCGCGCCTGGTCCCCGCGTCACCATGCATATGCCGGGCTTGCCGGTCAGCCGCCCGACAGCATCCGCCATCATCGCAGCCCCGCCCTCCTGCCGGCAGACCGTCACGCGCACATCGGCATCGTGCAGCGCATCGAGCACCGCAAGATAGCTCTCGCCCGGCACACAGAAGACGTCCGACACGCCATGGGCGAGAAGCTGGTCGACAAGGACGCGGCCACCTGTACGCGGGCTTGCGGTCATGATGGTACCTTTCGGGGCAATGGAGGAAGGCAAACGGGTAATCGGAACCTTATCGGCTTGTGCCGCCCCAGCCGGGATCGCGTGACACCTCGTCCTGGTGCGCGCCAAGGCCCGGCGAGGGTCGGTTCGCGACGAGCGGCACGCCGTCCATCACGATGGGCCCGCGCACGCTGGGCACCTGCCCGGCCACTGCCTCCGGGCAAGGCAACTCGACGCGCAGCCCCCGCGCGATCACCTGCGGATCGGCGAAGGTATCGGCGAGCGTGTTGACCGGCCCCGACGGCACGCCTCGCGCCTCGAGCTTCGCCAGAAGATCGGCGCGCGTGAAGGCGCGCGTGCGCCGCCCGAGCTCCGGCACGAGCACGGCCCGGTTCTTCACCCGGCCCTCATTGTTCGCATAGGCCGGATCGGCGGCGAGGTCGGCCGCGCCGAGGGCTTCGCACAGCTTCTGGTACTGCCCGTCATTGCCGGTGGCGATGATGATGTCGCCGTCCGCAACCGGAAACACCTCGTAGGGCACGATATTGGGATGGGCATTGCCAAGCCGGCCCGGCGCCTTGCCGGAGACAAGATAGTTCATCGCCTGGTTGGCAAGCACGGCCACCTGCGTGTCCATGAGCGCGAGGTCGAGCCAGGCGCCCTCCCCCGTCGCGTCGCGCTGCCGCAGCGCCGAGAGGATGCCGACCGTGGCATAGAGCCCGGTAAAGATGTCGGCCATGGCATAGCCCGTCTTGACCGGCTGGCCCTGCGGCTCGCCCGTAATCGACATCGGGCCGGCCATGCCCTGGATGAGGAAGTCATAGCCGGCGCGCGCCGCATAGGGGCCCGTCTGCCCGAAGCCCGTGATCGAGCAATAGATCAGGCCCGGATTGACCGCCTTCAGGCTGTCATGGTCGAGCCCGTACTTGGCGAGCCCGCCCAGCTTGAAATTCTCGATGACGACATCGGCATGCGCCGCCAGCCGGCGCACGAAGGCCTGTCCCTCCGCGGAGCGGAAGTCGGCCACGACCGAGCGCTTGCCCCGGTTGCAGGAATGGAAATAGGCCGCCGACAGATCCCCGCCATCGGCTGCCGCGACGAAGGGCGGTCCCCAGGCGCGCGTGTCGTCGCCTTCCGGGCTCTCGACCTTGACGACATCCGCACCGAGATCGGCCAGCGTCTGCCCGACCCACGGCCCCGCGAGGATGCGCGCAAGCTCCAGCACCTTGAGGCCCTTGAGCGGCCCGCCCGATCCTGCCTGCCTGTCGCTCATGATCCGACCCCGCCTGAAATCCGCACCCTGGGGCACCGCCCCGAAACGCGCGCAGACTAGACGAAAACGCGGCCAGATCGAGCAGCAGGGCCATGAAAATTCGCCATGGATGCGATGACCCGGGACGATCGGTCACGCGGCGAGGTCGAAGGTCCGGTTGCCGCCGCCTAGTAGATCACGACGGAGCGGATCGACTTGCCCTCATGCATCAGGTCGAAGGCCGTATTGATCTGATCGAGCGGCATCGTGTGGGTGATCAGCGAGTCGATGTCGATCTTGCCGTCCATGTACCAGTCGACGATCTTCGGCACGTCGGTGCGCCCGCGCGCCCCGCCGAAGGCCGAGCCTTTCCAGACGCGCCCCGTCACAAGCTGGAACGGGCGCGTCGCAATCTCCGTGCCCGAAGGCGCTACGCCGATGATGATGCTCTCGCCCCAGCCGCGATGGCAGCATTCGAGCGCCTGGCGCATCGTGTGGACATTGCCGATGCACTCGAACGAGAAGTCGGCGCCGCCGCCCGTCAGGTCGACGATGGCTTCCACGACCTTGTCCCGGCCGACCGCGTCGGGATTGACGAAATGCGTCATGCCGAACTTGCGTGCCATCTCGGCCTTGGCGGGGTTCAGGTCGACACCGATGATCTTGTCGGCACCGACCATGCGCGCGCCCTGGATGACGTTGAGCCCGATGCCGCCCAGCCCGAACACGACGACATTGGCACCGGGCCAGACCTTGGCCGTGTAGATCACCGCACCGATGCCCGTCGTGACGCCGCAGCCGATATAGCAGATCTTGTCGAAGGGGGCGTCCTCGCGCACCTTCGCAAGCGCGATCTCGGGCAGTACCGTGAAGTTCGAGAAGGTCGAGCAGCCCATATAGTGAAACACATCGCCGCCGTCGCAGCTGAACCGTGTCGTGCGATCGGGCATGAGGCCCTGCCCCTGCGTCGAGCGGATCGCGGTACAGAGGTTCGAGCGCTGCGACAGGCACGTTTTGCAGGAGCGGCATTCGGGGGTGTAGAGCGGAATGACGTGATCGCCGGGCTTCACGGAGGTGACGCCCGCGCCGACCTCGCGCACGATACCGGCGCCCTCATGGCCGAGGATCGCGGGAAACTTGCCCTCGGAATCGAGCCCGGACAGCGTGTAGGCATCGGTATGGCAGACGCCTGTCGCCATGATCTCGACGAGCACCTCGCCAGCCTTCGGCCCGCCGATCTCGATCGTCTCGATGGTCAGGGGCTTCTCGGCGGCCCAGGCGACAGCTGCGCGCGATTTCATGGAATCTCTCCATCTTGCCCGGCGCAAGGCCGTCAGGCGGTGATGTCCGAAGGCGGGCCAGGCGCACCTCGCCGGGACCTCCATCGGACCATCATCCGGCGCCGCCGTCCATACGCGGAAAGCCAATCGGCCAAAGCATGTGCGGCACGAGAGGCAGACAGGGCCCGAGGCGACCGGCCATGGACCGTTGCGCCGGAGGACTAGATCTCCTTCAGTTCGAGATGCAGATCCTCGATCAGCGACAGCCGCTTGCGCCCGGCCGTACCGAGCGCCTGGATCATTTCGTCGGCGATGACATGGCACAGGGCCAGAACCGCGACATGGTTGTCGAGCGGCGAGCGCGAACGCGTGGCGCAGCTCAGCAGCCACGTATATCCCTCCGTCGCGGCAAAATACCGGTCTGAGATCACGAGCGTCCGGACCTTGAGCCCGCGCGCCACCTCCAGCACGGACCGGATCATCGGCAGGATTCGCCGGATCGCGAAGATGACGAGAACATCCTTCTCGGTCAGGCCCGCCAGCGTCTCGGCCAGCGTCTCCCCGGCTGCCGGCAGCAACTCGGTCTGGTCACGCACCTCGCTGATCTGCCAGCGCAGATATTGCGCGAGGAAATGCCCGTTGCGCATCCCGACGAACACGACGCGGCGCGCGGAAGCAAGTCCCTCGACCGCCTCGGAGAGCACGCCCGGATCAAGATTCGCGAATGTCTCGGTGATGTTGTCGAGGCTGACGCCGACATGCCGCTCGATCTGCTGCGACAGCGTCCGGGCCCCGTTCTTCTCCATCAGGTAGACGGGCGAGCCCGAGGCGCGCATGTCGCGCGCATGCCGCTTCATCTCCTCGTAGTTTCGAAAGCCGATCCGGCGCACGAAGCGGGTCACGGCCGCATTGGACGTGCCTGACATCGTGGCCAGCTCATTGGCGGAATAGCTGGCGATCTCGCCTGGAAAACTCAGGATCAGGTCCGCGATCTGGCGGTCGGCCGGCGAAAGCACAGCCGCATGATCCTGGATGAGCAGCGAAAGCGATCGCATTGGAAAACCGTTCCTCGCCATCCGGCCCGAGCGAAAGATAAAAATAGTTTTACACAGCCACGGCTTTATGAAAACCTCATTTTAACGGGGTGCGCGGGCATGCGGAGCGGTCTGGCTGGACATTGCGGAGGCGGCTGCGAGCCGGGCCGGTCGCGTGGCTCGATGCCGGCGGACATGCATGACCAGGGCGTGAACGTGTCTTTCGCGGGCGACGGTGCGCCGTCATTTGCCCCGGCAGTCTCTCAACGATCGCAGACATCCAGAACGTGGCAATCTTTACACAAAGGGGAAAGACCATGATCCGTCGCAGCCTAGCGCTCATGCTTGCTTCTGCCGCCTGCTTCCTCGCACAGGGTGCGGCGGCGCAGGATTATCCGGCGACCAACCTCAAGGTCCAGGGCGGCTGGGCCACGGCCGGCATCTTCCAGGAATATGAGGTTCCCTTCTGGAAGGAGCGCCTGCCGCGCCTGTCCGGGGGCAAGGTCACCGCCGATATCACCAATCTCAACGAGATGGGGCTGCGTGGACCTGAAGTGTTCCGCCTGATGCGGCTGGGCGTGATCGATTTCGGCACCTCGGCGCTGGGCTATGCCGCAGGCGACGATGCGGAGAACGAAGCGCCCGATCTGGCCGGTATCGCGCTCGACATCGGCACCGCGCGCAAGGTCAACGACGCCTACAAGGCCACGCTTTCGGAGCTCTACGAGAAGAAATACGGCATCAAGCTGCTGATCCTCTACCCGGCCGAGGCGCAGGTCTTCTGGTGCAGCTCCAAGATCGAGCGTCTTTCGGATCTCAAGGGCAAGAAGGTGCGCACCGGGAACCGGACCGTGGCCGATTTCGTCGAGGCGGCCGGCGGCACGACCGTGACCATGCCGTTCGGCGAGGTCGTTCCCGCGCTCCAGCGCAAGGTCATCGATTGCGCCGTGACCGGCACCTTCTCGGGCAACTCGGCCGGCTGGCACGAGGTCACGACCCATCTCTATCCGATGACCGTCGGCTGGAGCCCCTTCATGTACGCCGTCAACAAGCGGGCATGGGACCGGCTCGACCCGAAGGTTCGCGACCTGATCTCGACCGAGATGATCAAGCTCGAGAACGAGATCTGGGATGCTGCAGCCAAGCGGACGACCGAGGGCCTGAACTGCGCCACCGGACAGGCCTGCACCTTCGGCAAGAAGGGCACGATGACGCTCGTTCCCGTCGCCAAGGAGGATGAGGCGGCCCGCACAAAGCTCGTGCAGGACGTCGTGCTCGCCCGTTTCGCCCAGCGTTGCGGCGCGGCCTGCGCCAAAGCCTGGAACGGCACGATCGGCCAGATGGTCGGCCTCAAGGCCCCCGAATAAGACGAGCCTCGCCGGGTTGCGAGCCTTGGCTCGCGGCCCGGCTCCGCCTTCCATCACCTCGACCGCCCACGACCTCGACCGCCCACGACCTCGACCGCCCACGCCAGCGAGACATGACGATGCTGATGACCCTGCGCCGGATCGCCGGCCTCTCGACCTGGATCGCCGGAGCGGCGCTGATCGTCTGCGCCGTCCTGATCGCCGTCGAGGTCACGCTGCGCAAGGCCTTCAACATGTCGCTGGGCGGAGTGGACGAGATCACGTCCTATGTCTTCGCCATCGGCGTTGCATGGTCGCTGGCCTTCA
>JBIPLL010000146.1:0-6531 GCA_044368425.1 Beijerinckiaceae bacterium | reverse complement strand
GCCCGCCACGCTGCGAAACGTGCCAGGGAATGACGAAGCGCTCGATCAGGTTGATCGCGTAGAACAGGATCGTGCCGATGACCCCGAGCAGGACGATCGCGGCAAAGACGCGCGTCGTCTGGAACATGCCCTGCCCGGTCATGATCACGTAGCCGAGGCCGACCTGGGAAGCGACGAACTCGCCCGCGATCGCGCCCACGAGCGCAAGCGAGATCGCGACCTTCATCCCCGCGAACATATAGGGCAAGGCGGTCGGGAAGCGGATCTTCCAGAGGACCTGCAAGGGTGAGGCCCGCATGGATCGCGACATGCCGATCACGTCGGGATCCACCGATCTCAGGCCCAGCACCGTGTCGATCACGATGGCGAACAGGGCGATCAGCATCGAGATGGCGACCTTCGAGGACAGTCCGGTTCCCATCCAGATGATGAACAGGGGCGCCAGGGCGATCTTCGGGATCGAGTTCAGCGACACGAGCAGCGTGTAGAGCGTGTTTTCCAGCGTCCGCGAATAGACGATGCCGATGGCGGCCGCGATCCCCAGGATGAGCGCCAGCGCAAAGCCCAGCAGGCAGGCACCAACCGTGTAGGCGGAATGGTTCACGTACCAGAGCGGATCGCTGGCGATCTCCAGGAAGATCGCGCTGGGCGGCGGCAGGATGAAACTTGGAACCTTGGAGACCCGGACCAGGATTTCCCAGATCAGGAAAAAGGACAGGATCACAAGCGCAACGGATCTGGTCCTGTTCATGGCCGCCCCCGCAGGAAACCCATCTGCTCGAACAATGTCCGTATCCGTTTGCTGAACCTGCCGAATTCCGGCGTCTCCCGCATGTCGAGCGAGCGCGGTCGCGGAAGGTCGATGTCGATTGTCTCGACGATACGGCCCGGTTCGGCGGCCATGACCACGACCCGGTCCGACAGGAATACCGCCTCGGTGATGCCGTGCGTGATGAACAGCACCGTCTTGCCCGTCGTGAGCCAGAGTCGTTGCAGCTCAAGGTTCAGCTCGTCCCGCGTCAGCGCGTCGAGGGCGCCGAAGGGTTCATCCATCAGCAGCAGTCCGGGCTCCTGGATAAGCGCACGGCAGATTGCCACGCGCTGCCTCTGGCCACCGGACAATTCCCACGGGCGGCGGTTCTCATAGCCTTCCAGCCCGATCAGCGAAAGGAGCTCGCGCGCCTTGCCGACCCATTCCGCCTTCGGCAGGCGACGGAATTCGATCGGAAGCAGGATGTTTTCGAGCACCGTGCGCCATTCCAGCAGGATGTCCCGCTGAAAGACGATGGCCATGTCGTCGGGAGGCTCGACGACCGGGCGTCCGTTCACGGAGATGCTGCCTGCCGAGATATCGGTCAGGCCCGCGATGCATTTCAGCAGCGTCGACTTTCCGCATCCGCTCGGCCCGACGACACTCAGGAACTGGCCGCGCGGAAGGTCGAGGTCGACGCCTTTCAGGGCATCGACCCCCTTCCCGCCCGGGGTCATGTAGGTCTTGGCGAGATCTCTGACATGGACATGGCTGTTGCTATCTGATCCCGCCAGACTGTTGCTCATGAATCGATGCGCCCTTGGTCAGTTCGGAACGAACTTGTTCGTGTAATAGTCGGAGGGCTTCGATCCCGCAGGTATCGACTTGGTCTCCTCGAGAATGGCGATCGTGCCCTTCCAGTCTTCTTCGGACTGCCAGCCGTAGCGCTTGCCCTTCGTCGCGTCCGTGAAGAAGAACGGCTTGTACTCGACGATCTGGTCCCGAATGATTCCGGTGTCGAGCTTGTCGTTCGGCCGCTGCTTGACGATCGCCTGAACGGCCTCGTCGATATTGCCGGCATGGATATATTCCCAGGCCCGCAGGACGACCGGCACGAACCGCCTCAAGGCGTCTTCCTTGGACTCGATCACGCGGGCGGTGGTGACGAGCCCATAGCTCGGCAGGTTGATGCCGACATCGGAAAGCAGGATGCCGTCCGACGGCCGCTGGCGGTCGGCCGTCGGCTTGGCGAACGGGTAGGTCGTCAGGGTCGCATCGACCGCACCCGAGACATAGGCGGAGAGCAGCGACGAGGAATCGACGCTCACGAGGCTGATCTTGCTCTTGTCCGCGCCGCCGCGCGCAAGGAACGGATCGATCAGCGGACCCCAGCTGCTATTGGCCGTATAGGCGACCTTTTTGCCTTCGAGATCCTTCACGGTCTTGATGTTCTGGCCTTTCGGCACGAGCGCGCCGAGTTCGCCGCGACGGGCCAGCCCGGCAATCGAGGTCAGCGGCATTCCCCTCCCGCGGGCGATCGCCATCACGCCCAGCTGAACCCAGCCGACATCGACATCGCCGGCCGCAACCTGCTGCATCGTCAGGCTGGAGCCCTTCCCGTCGGAGACCTCGACGTCAAGACCGGCTTCCTTGAACCAGCCCTTCTCGACGCCGAGATGAAGCCCCGCATGCATGCCCCATGCGCTCCAGTCGACACGCACGGTCAGCTTCTGCGGCGCCTGCGCGAAGGCGCCCTGGGATTGTGCTGCGAGCCCGAGCAGGAATGCCCCGGCCGTGAAAGTCCGCCTTGATACATTCATTGTCTTGACTCCCCTCGTTGCGTTGTTGTGAACCCGTTGGCCCAGATACTTTTGCTTTATTTGATCGCAGGTCATTTTATCGTTCGTGGGTTTTCACGTTCAACGTTTGAGTCGATCAAGCAACCAGTCCACCTGGTAAGGAATGACCTGACTCCAGTTGTCCATCGAGCAGTGCTCTGCTCCCCCTTCTTCATGATTGTAGATCCGCA
The DNA here is from genome assembly GCA_044368425.1 of Beijerinckiaceae bacterium. Classification (GTDB taxonomy): domain Bacteria; phylum Pseudomonadota; class Alphaproteobacteria; order Rhizobiales; family Beijerinckiaceae; genus JBIPLL01. The sequence continues at coordinate 3,751 of JBIPLL010000146.1, read as the reverse complement.
ACGTCTTGTCGGAGACCTGAAGCTCGTCGAATGTTCTTTGAGCCGATGCGAGCGGCACCATCCGGTCGCCGACGCCGTGGGTGATCAGAACAGGACATCTGATCTGGCCCAGAAGACCCTTCAGGTTGAACGCGGCATAGTGGGCGCGGGCCTGCTCGTCGTCCGCACAGCCGCCGATCCATCGCAGCTGCTTCTGGATGGGCGGATAGGAGATGTAGAGATCCTCGAGCACGTCATAGAGCGCCCCCCAGACCACGCAGGCCTTGATCCGGTGCTCGAAACAGACAGCACGCGGACCATAATAGCCGGCCATCGACACGCCGAGCAGGCCGATCCGGTCGGCATCGATATCGCTTCGGGCCGAGATCACATCGACGGCCGCCGTGACCGGCTTCTCGAAATCCGCGCGGGTCGGCAGCCCCAGACGCCGCAGAGACGAGCCCTGCCCGGGCGCATTGAAGACGAAACAGGCCGCGCCACGGGCGGTCACATACTGGATACCCCGAAAGAAGTTCTCTTCGGGAAGAGCGTCGGCTCCCGAGAGGAACAGCACGCAAGGCGGCGGACTGGCGCTGATGCGGTGGCGGGGGGCGAAGAACCATCCCTCCAGCTCATGCCCCTCGAACGGCACGACCACGCGCTCGTGAGGATGAACGGAGAGGCGCATGCCTTCGCGCCAGCACGCCATGGCGCGCTCATAGATGGCCCGCTTGCGCTCCTCCTGCCCGAGCAGGCCGCGCTCCGAGACACGCAGATAGGTGAAGGCGCGGAAATAGTGCTCGCTGGCGGTTGCCTCGTGTCCAGCCTGGCGCGCGGCATCGGCGATTGCCTGCAACTGCTCGCCGAGAGCAAAAAAGGCCTGGAACCAGTCATCCAGATTGCCAGACCGGATGTTCCGGCAGGCCCTGAACAGCTCGTTGGTATCGGCAGCCCCCTGGTAGGCCTCCGAGAACAGCCAGGACAGCTGGAACGAGAAGACATGGGCTTCGGGGGTGCCATCGTTCCAGTAGTGAAACATGTCCTCAGCCCTCCGATCCGTTGAAGCGCCAGCTGATTTCCGGCCGTAACCCCGCCTGCTCGAACAGGAAACTGGCCGGGCATCGCTCTTCCACGAGAGACCTGAGCGTCTCGATGCGGCCAGGCGCCTCATTCGTCGTCAGGCAGACATGCATGCGACAACCGGAAAACCGGGGGATCATGGCCGTCGACAATCGCGCCTTTTCCCAGCCGACGTCGGTTTCCGCACGCACGCTCAGGTCGGAAAAGGCGAAGCGCATGGCCTGCGCGATCTTCGCGATCGTCACGGTCTGGCAGGCGGCGAGACCGGCAGTGACATATTCGAGCGGCGAAGGGCCCTGATCCTGACCACCATGATGAGGGGGCTCGTCCACGATCAGCGGGCCGAACTCACGGATGTCGACTTGCATCCGGCAATCGCCCAGATGCGTGGCGAGCGCCACTCTCGAACTCGTCTCGTTGGTTTCCTTGACCCGGAGCTTCATCGGCGCTCCCCAGCAGCATGGCCGGACGTGTCGATCAGCTTCATCCCCTCCGGCGGATAGCGGGAACCGGAAGCCCAGCCGACGGGCGCCGCGTCTGACAGTGCCCTGACCTGGCCGGCATCGAGCATGAGGCCGGCGGCGGCAGCATTCTCGACGATGTGGGTGCCCCGGGCAGAGCCGGGGATCGGCACGATGTCCTCCCCCTGCGCCAGCAGCCAGGCGAGCGCGACCTGGGCGGGAGTCGCCCCGACCTTCCGCGCCATGTTCGAGATGACGTCGACCAGCGTGCGATTGGCGTCGAAATTCGCGCCGGCGAAACGGGGATCATTGCGCCTGTAGTCCCCGGACTGGATCTCCTCGGCGCGCAGGCCATGCCCGGCGAGGAACCCGCGACCAAGGGGAGAATAAGCCATGAAGCCGATGCCCAGTTCGCGCAGCACCGGCAGCACCGTCTGCTCGACGCTACGCTCCCATAGCGAATATTCGCTCTGGACCGCCGTGACGCGGCACACCGCATCGGCGCGCCGGATCGTCGTGGCAGATGCCTCGCAGAGCCCGAAATGGCGCACCTTGCCGGCGGCAATCAGGTCCGCAACCGCCCCGGCGACATCCTCGACGGGCACGTCCGGATCGACGCGATGCTGGAGGAACAGGTCGATCGCCTCGACGCGCAGGCGCGCGAGGGACGCGTCCGCCACGGCCTTGATGCGCGCAGGGCTGCTATCGAGCCCCCCGACGACACCGTCCGCGCTGATCCGCCGGCCGAATTTCGTGGCGATGACCGCAGGCCGGCCACGCAGCGCCCGGCCGAGAAGATCCTCGTTCGTAAAGGGACCATAGACTTCGGCTGTGTCGAACAGCGTGAAACCCGCATCCCAGGCGGCGTCTATCGCGCGAAATGCCTCGGTCTCGTCGACGCGCCCATAGGTGCCGGACAGGCTCATGCAGCCGAAGCCCAGGGCCGAACTGTCGAGTTTTCCGAGACGTCGCGTCCTCATCTTTCGAGATTGAGGATAATTGACCAACTAGTCAAGTCGGGTCGTGTCCCCACCCGGCGCGGCCGGACGCTGCACGTTGACCAGCCTTCGCGTTTTCCTCCAGGCCGCGCTTTGGGGCCTGATCCTGACGACGGACGGCCTCATGAAGCGATCCGAACAGTGCTGTCAGAAACGCCGAAAATGTCTCGGAAGTGCCCTGTCTCCCGTGCGATGTTCCGCACATGCAGCAGGCGTCCCGCGCCCGGCGACAACCGGTCGCAGACAAGCAGCCTCACCGCCGGACGGATGATTTCCGAGCCGGCCAGGGCAAGCGGAAGATGCGGGGATTGCTCGTGCCCTCAAGGCGCACGCCAAGCGCCGAGGCGCTGACGAAGAGGGTCACGCTGTCAGGTCAGATCCGAGGCGCGGCGCAGGGTGCCTTCCAGAGGCACGGCCGCCGACAATGTGTTCGAGATCGTGCCGTATTTCAGCACGTTGCGATGCAAGAGGTCCAGCCGCACGTCGGTCTCGGCGCTGTCAACGACGATCTCGTAGCGGATCAGCGTCAGCTTCGGCGGCGCGTCGTGGCGCACCGCCTCCAGCCGGACCTCGGCGCCGTCGAGCTGGAAGTGCAGCATCGGTGTGACCCGTTCGATGCCCTTCAGCATGCATGCAGCCAGCGCGGCGAGAAGCAGTTCCACCGGGTTCATGGCATCCCGGCGCCCGGCAAGGTCGGTGTCGAGCGCAATCTCGGCCTCCTTGGCGGTGGCGAGGCTGCCATGCGCATCGATGCGTCGGGCGTGGACGCGATAGTCCATCAGAGCAACTTTCCGATCTCTTCCGGCGTCAGCACCTTGCCGGAGGAGACGAGTTTCTCATCGACGACGAGACCGGGCGTCGACATCACGCCATAGGCAGCGATCTCGGCGAAGTCGGTGACCTTGACGATCTCGGCCTGCTTGCCAGCCGCCAGAGCGGCGGCTCTGGCATTTTCGCCGAGGGCGACGCATTTCCTGCAGCCCGACCCGAGTATCTTGATGATCATGATCGCCCCCCTTCTCAGATGAACCAGTTGGAAATCGCGTTGAAGATCAGGCCGATGGACAGGATCCCGGCCGTCACGACACCGGTGAAGGTGGCCAGCAGCGGCATCTTCACCACGCGCTTGAGCATGATGAGCGAGGGCAACGACAGCGCCGTCACCGCCATCATGAAGGCCAGAACTGTACCCAGACCCACGCCTTTGCCCACCAACGCCTCGGCAATCGGCAA
>JBIPLL010000253.1:0-4973 GCA_044368425.1 Beijerinckiaceae bacterium | reverse complement strand
CTCGAATGCCACCCATATCAAGGGCTGGGACCAGTTTCCCTCCGTCACGCATCATCGCGGCGCCGACGAATTCATCGCCCGGCTGTCGAGCCCGGACTACGAATTCACCTACATGCTCTGCCACGAGGCGGCGGAGCGCTTTCCGTCGAGTGCGGAAGAGCTGTCGGCCTATGATTGCGTGATCCTGAGCGATATCGGCGCCAACACGCTGCTGCTGCCGCCCGAGGTCTGGATCCACTCGCGCCGGGTGCCGAACCGGCTGAAGGCGATCCGCGACTATGTGCTGGCCGGCGGCGGCCTGATCATGGTGGGCGGCTATCTCAGCTTCCAGGGTATCAATGGCGCCGGGCGCTACCGCAACACGGCGGTCGAGGCCGTCCTGCCCACGTCGATCCACCCTTACGACGACCGCATCGAGATCCCCGAAGGCGTGGTGCCGACGCTTGCGGCCGGCGGGAAGGGTCACGCCGTGATGAAGGGCGTGCCCGACGCGCTGCCTTACATTCTCGGCGTCAACGAGGTCGTGGCAAAGCCCGGCGCGACCACGCTGCTCTCGCTGCCGGAAGAGGAAGGCGGGCACCCGCTTCTGGTCGTCGGCGAGGCCGGCAAGGGCCGCAGCGCCGCATGGACGACCGATATCGGCCCGCACTGGCTGCCCAACGAGTTCCTGCGCTGGGACGGCTTCCGAACCCTGTGGCACAACCTGCTCGACCACGTCAGCCGGAAGGGCTGAACGGGCACTGCCGGACCCTCAGTCCGGCAGGCCGCCTTCCGCCAGGATATAGGCGGCGGCCGTCTCGATGTCGCGGGTGAGCGCAGCGCGCGCGGCATCGGCATCGCCGGCCTCCAGCGCCGCGAGAAGGGCGGCGTGACAGGCGACGCTGCCGGCGGCAAACCGCCCCGGCTTGCCGCGCAGGTCGAGCGTGATCACCGGCCCCGCCTTGAGCCAGAGGCCGCCGATCACCTTGCTCAGCGTCGGCGAGGCGGCGGCGGCATAGACCGCGAAGTGGAATTCCTTGTTGAGGGCGATGGCCTGCCCGAAATCGGGGCGCGACGACAGGCCCTGCGCGCGGAAGCGGGCCTCCGTCGTGCGGATCGCGGCCAGATCGTCGGCAGAGCGCAGGCGCGCCGCATCGGCGGCAGCCTGCCCCTCGATCATGATGCGCACGCGCGTCAGGTCGCGGAACTGGTCGCGCGTCATCACGGGCACGCGCACGGCGCGGCTGCGGGTCACTTCCAGCGCATTGTCCGCGACGAGGCGCGACACCGCCTCGCGGACCGGCATGACCGACATGCCCAGCGTGTCAGCCGCCGCGCGCAGCGAGATCTTGGCGCCCGGCCCGAGCGCCCCGGAGGCGAGGAGATTGGCGATCTGCTCATAGGCGCGCTCACGCAACGAGCCGTCATCGGGGCGGATGACGGGTTCGGGCGCGACAGTGTCGGGATTCGTCATCGCGCGATGATGGTCGCATGGCCGGACCGGCGCAACCGTGATCACGGAGCGGGATGCATGCAGGGGCCATGCCTGAACATCTGCTCCACGGGTGGGTGAAGCGTGCGGGAAACCGTCTTTACAACCGCCCTGTGACCCGAAAGGATAAATGTGATCACAGATTGACCCGGCCCTAACGTGCGGGCCCGGGCTGCGAAGAAGGTTTCCATGGCTGCTCCCCAGAAAGTCATCATCACCTGTGCCGTGACGGGTGCGATCCACACGCCGTCGATGTCGCCGCATCTGCCGATCACGCCGCAGGAGATCGTTGACGCGGCGCTGGGGGCTGCGGAGGCCGGGGCGTCGATCATCCATCTGCATGCCCGCAACCCCGATACGGGGGCGCCCGACCAGTCGCCCGAGGCCTTTGCGAAGTTCCTGCCGCAGATCAAGCAGGCGACATCGGCGGTGATCAACATCACCACGGGCGGCTCGCCGACCATGACCAAGGAGGAGCGGGCGCGCCCTGCGGCCGTGTTCAAGCCCGAGGTGGCCTCGCTCAACATGGGGTCGATCAATTTCGCGCTGCACCGGATGCTGGAGCGCAAGATCGACTTCAAGCATGACTGGGAGCGGCCGGCGCTGGAGCGCTCGAAGGATACGGTGTTCCGCAATTCCTTCGCCGATATCGAATATGTGCTCGAAACCTGCGGGGGGAACGATACCCGCTTCGAATTCGAGTGCTACGACATCGGGCACCTCTACAATCTCAAATATTTCCTCGACAAGGGACTGGTGAAGCCGCCGCTCTTCATCCAGTCGTGCTTCGGTATTCTCGGGGGCATCGGCACCCATGCCGAGGATGTCGCCATGATGAAGCGCACGGCGGACCGGCTGTTCGGCGACCTTTATGTCTGGTCGGTGCTGGGGGCGGGGTCGGCGCAGATGCGGATCTGCACCACGGCGCTGGCGCTGGGCGGCAATGTGCGCGTCGGGCTGGAAGACAGCCTCTGGGGCGGGCCGGGGCGGCTGGCGAAGTCGAATGCCGAGCAGGTGCGCAATATCCGCACCGTCATCGAGGCGCTGGGGCTGGACGTGGCGACGCCCGAGGAGGCCCGCCGCATCCTCTCGCTCAAGGGCGCGGACAAGACCGCGATCTGAAGGCGGTGGGCGATGTGCTCACGGGCAGCGGGCAAACCAACGCAATTTCCCGATCGCGATGCGCCCCTCGCTGAAGTGCAGGGTGAGCGGATCGTCGGCAGGCAGCTTCGGGGCGAGCAGCGCCAATGGCCCAGCCGCGAGATAGACGCGGCGCGGCCATGAGCCGGGGGCCTCAATTTCGACCTGAGGGCGCCCCTCGACGCTGATCGACAGCCAGCGCCGTCCGACGCTTTCAAAGATGACCTCACGCGTTGAGTTGCGCCTGATCCCCTTGAGGACGACGCTGAGCGCGCGCATAAAATCGGTTCGATCCACGGTAACACTGAACGGTTCCATCAGATGGCGGGCCTCCCGTCTTTCCATTCGACTGCATCGGCCTTGGCTGCGGCGTAATTGGCGTCGAGGGCGGGGCCCATCAGGAGGATCGTGGCGATGCGACGGGCCATCTGGGCGACGTAGAGCACCTCGTCCACGGAGAGCGGGCGGTCGAGGACGGAATGTTCGCGGTAGCTGAGCCATTTCTTGACGACCTGATAGCCGCCGAGATTGTAGCCCCAGACGCGGGCGGGGATGCCTGACCAGAAGGCGCCGGCATTGAGATGCACGTCGATCATGGTCTCGCCCAGAAGCGCCAAAGCCGCATCGGCGCTCAGGCCCGCGGACGCGGCGGCGGCGGCGATGGCGTCGCGTTCGGGCGCAGTCCAGGGGCGCTCGCGCGCCAGTCCCTTGCCAGGCATGACGATGGAGCCCGCGCCCGATTTCTGCGCCGAGCCCCAGCCGGCCTCGATCCGGCGCGCGGCGGCATCGAGCGGCCCGCCGCCCGTCACGGTCGGCACGCCGAGAAGCGGCATGAGCGGCCCGGCCTCCGCTTCCGGCGCGGGCTTTTCGGGATCGAGCAGTAGCGCAAGCCGCGCGCCAAGGGCGGCGGAGGCCGCCAGATGCGCGGCATCGCCCGGCAGCGGGATGCGGGGCCAGTCCATGCGCAAGGCGCCCGCATTCTCTGCGCGATAGGCCGGGGCGTGGAGCGTCGCGACGATGTGCCGGAACACGGTTTCGGGCGGCAGGGAGCGCGCGGCGAGGAAGGCGGCGACGGAGGCGGTGAGGTTGGGGCGTGGCGGCTCGTCGGTCTGATGCCCGTGTACAAGTCTGGTCGGGAAAACAATAGCCCCGCGCTCGATGAGATGGCGGGCAGCGAGGTCGGACGTCACAGTTGCCTGTGGCTCCTCCTCCCCCTTGCGCAGTTGCTGCGCAGCGCACAGCACTGGGTTATCGTGGGATACATGAGGCCAGTAATCAGCCCGCTTTTCATCCAGCAGCTTCGTATCTGGCTCCCAATACAGCCAACGAACATCGAATGGGCGATAGGCATGGCGGACAATGCGGCCCAGCCGTTGCCCACGTGCCCGCAGGGTAGCGCGCGTTACGAAGGGATCGAAACGGCTGCCGATTTGCATGACCTGTGGATACAAAACGGCGATATCTGCGTCTTTCATCGACGCTGAGAAATAGTCCGCGATGCGCTTTTCGAGGGCTGGCCGGTCGATATCGACCAGAAACTCGTCTCGTCCGGTCTGCACGCCCGGAAACGATACCGGCAGCAATTCCGGCAGTTTCGGCCAGTCGAAATAGCCGGTGCCGACCTGCGTGGCGACGAAGGGCAGGCCGAGTTCGAGCGCTGGAACGAGGTCGCTGTAGATCGCCTCGGGCGGGGATTGCGCGGTGTCGGCGAGTTCGGCTCGCTTGGCATTGCCCCAGAGGTGGCGGAAGGCGACGGCGCTGGCGGGCTCGTGGTTCGTCTTGCGCACCAGCGTCGCGATGGCGGTGCCGACCTGAATGCCCTCGCGATTATGGGCGGTCGAGAAGATCGACGGGTCGGGCCGCCCGTCGGGCGTGGTCTTGCCGGTCTTGTATTTGTCACCGTTCAGGCAGTCGATGCGGATCGCCCCGAACTGCTCCATCAGCTTCTCGCGCATGCCGGTGAAGGACAGGCCGTCGAGCCAGGAATAGTTGGAGATGAGGCAGACCACGCCCTGCCCTGTCTTGTCGGCGATGCGCCGCTCGGCCATGCGGAAGAAGCGCACATAGAGGTCGTTGAGCCCCTGCCCTTCCGGGCGGCGCACGCGGCGCACGGAGCGATAGGCGGTGGACAGCTCGCGCTCCTCCTCCACCGCCATGCCGGCATAGCCGTTATAGGGCGGGTTGCCGAGGATCACGAGGATCGGCGTCTCCTGCTTCACCGCGTCGGCCTGCCGGCGCTCCTCCTCCAGTTCCGGGAAGGGCAAGGGCTTGGAGACATGCGGCTCCCAGCCGGTGAGCGCATTGGTGAGGAAGATGCCCGCCCGCTCGCTGTCGGCATCGAGCGGGGCCTGCAAGCCCTGAA
>JBIPLL010000480.1:0-2925 GCA_044368425.1 Beijerinckiaceae bacterium | reverse complement strand
TGCTGGCGCGAGATGCGGTTCATCTTGTTGATCGTCTCGATCATGTGAACCGGGATGCGGATCGTGCGCGCCTGGTCAGCGATCGAGCTCGTGATGGCCTGCATGATCCACCACGTCGCATAGGTCGAGAACTTGTAGCCGCGCCGGTACTCGAACTTGTCCACCGCCTTCATCAGGCCGATATTGCCTTCCTGGATCAGGTCGAGGAATTGCAGGCCGCGATTGGTGTATTTCTTGGCGATGGAGATGACGAGCCGGAGGTTCGCCTCGATCATTTCCTTCTTGGCCTGGCGGGCTTCGCGCTCGCCCTTCTGGACCATGTGGACGATCTTGCGGAATTCCTGGATCTCCAGCCCGGTTTCAGACGCGAGCTGGTGGATATGCTCGCGCAGATCCTTGATCTGGTCCTTCGCGCCGGCGACGAAATCCTTCCAGCCGCGCGAGCCCAGCGACTTGATGCGCAGGACCCATTTCGGGTCGAGCTCGTAGCCCTGGTAATTGCGCAGGAAGTCGGAGCGATCGACGCCATAGCTTTCGCCGAGGCGCATCAGGCGCCCTTCGAGGCTGATCAGTCGCTTGTTGATGTCGTAGAGCTGCTCGACCAGCGCCTCGATGCGGTTGGCATTGAGCGACAGCGACTTCACGTCGGCGACGATCTCGTCTTTCAGCTTCTTGTACTTGCGCTCCTGCGACGGAGTGAGCTGCGAATTCTGCATCCGCTGTTCGACATGCTCCACCTGCAGGCGGCGAAGCTTCTTGTAATTGTCGGCGATACGGTCGAACGTCTCCAGCACGCGCGGCTTCAGTTCGGCTTCCATGGCCGAGAGCGACACGTTGTTCTCGAGATCGTCCTCCTCGCCCTCGCCCTCGCCGGGAGGCGGCGGGGGGGGCGGCGGCTCGGCGCCATCGACGAGTTCCTCGCCCTCTTCCTCGGCGCCCTCGACGGGGCCACCCTTGCCGTCAGGTCCGGCATAGGTCGCCTCAAGGTCGATGATGTCGCGCAGGAGGACCTTGCCCTCCATCAGCTCGTCGCGCCAAATGATGATCGCCTGGAATGTCAGCGGGCTTTCGCACAGCCCCGCGATCATCGCCTCGCGACCGGCCTCGATGCGCTTGGCGATGGCGATCTCGCCCTCGCGCGACAACAGCTCGACCGAGCCCATCTCGCGCAGATACATGCGCACGGGATCGTCGGTGCGGTCGGCAGGTTCGCTCTGCTTCGAGGTGATGACGGGAAGCGCGCGCGGCGTCTCGACCAGCTCGCCGCCCTCGGCCTCGTCTTCCTCGGCCGGCGCGGCCTCGGCATCAGGGTCGTCGCTCGCCTCGTCGGCCTCCGTGACGTTGATCCCCATCTCGCTGAGCTGGGCCATCACGTCCTCGATCTGCTCCGAATTGAATTCCTCGGAGGGCAGGACGCGGTTCAGTTCGTCATAGGTCACATAGCCGCGCTTCTGCGCGGACTTGATCATCTTCTTGACGGCGGCATTGTTAAGATCCAGCAGCGGGCCGTCGCTCTGGGCTTCGGTTGCCGGCTCGGCCTCGTTGCGCTCGTTTGCCTTCGTCGCCATTCTTACCGCTCCGTTCGTCCGGACTGTTCGCCAGTCCGGGACGTGCCCGGCCACAACACTTCCAGAACTGTCCCGGCGGCGGCCGGCGGCAAGAGCCGCAAGCCACTCGACGCGTGCAAATCGCACAAGGCGCCGATACCGCACAACGCGCATGGGGCAGCGAGGCCCCCCGCCTGAGCCCTCACCACCCTCGCCCGTATCAAGAACCGATCAGACTTGCCGAACCGTTAACCATCCCCCGACACATTCAGGCCCATGACGGAAAAAGCGGGCCAATGAGAGCCGACCGGGCCATTGCCTCAGATCGTTCCACCGTCCCGCCCTGCTTCCGCGCCCTCGATGGTTGCAATCTGCGCCTGCACATCCCGCAGATGCGCCAGATCAGCATCGTCCCCACCGTCGGCAAGCGCCTGCTGCGCCAACTTCAGCTCGCTATGTAGCGTGCGCGCGCGCCGATGCAAGGCCATCGCCTGCTGGAGCGCATCCTCGACCCGTGTCGCGGGCGCATGAGGATCGAGCGCCCAATGGTCGCCGCGCCGCACCGCGCCGCGCACGCGCTCTGCCGCTAGGGAAAGGCCCGCCCTTGCAAGGCGCTGCTCGATCACTTCGGGCGCAAGCGCCACCCCTTCGCCGACGGCATCCAGCAATGCACTGCGCAATCTTTGCGCCTCGGGCATGTCGAAGACGAGTTCCGCCACCTGTTCGGCATGACGGCCGAGCAATTCGGGATGGGTGAGCAACGTCGCCAGAATCATCGCCTCACGCGGGGAGCCCGGCGCCTCGCCCGTCAGCATCGGATGGCGGGCAAGTGCGGAGCTGGGCCGCAAGGGACCCGCCGCGCCGCCCCGCCGTCCTGCGGACCCGGTTCCGGCGCCCCCGGAGCGTCCGCGCGAATCACCCCGCGCGCTCCAGTTGCCCTCCCCACCGCGCCCCTGCCCGCGCCCCCCCGACGGCGCCGGCAGCACAGCTGCGAGCCGGCTCTCGATCTCGGCCCGGTAATGGCGCCGCAACGACTCGTCGCGAATGTCGCCGACAAGCCGCAGGATGCGCTGCTCGAAGGCGGCGCGCCGCTCCGGCGTATCGAGCGGCGACGCCTCGCTTTCGCGCTCCCAGAGCATGTCGACGAGGGGGCGCGCGGCCACGATCACCCGCTCGATGGCGGCAGGCCCGCCCGAGCGCGCGAGATCGTCGGGATCCTGCCCCTCGGGCAGCAGCGCAAAGCGCACTGACTTGCCCGCGACAAGCTCCGGCAGCACGACGTCAATGGCCCGGAAGGCCGCACGCTGCCCCGCCTTGTCGCCGTCGAAACACAGGATCGGCTCGTCGGCCATGCGCCACATCAGCGTGACCTGGTCCT
>JBIPLL010000368.1:0-3604 GCA_044368425.1 Beijerinckiaceae bacterium | reverse complement strand
CGCAATGCGGGAAGCCCGCCTGCGTCATGGCGATCACATCGACATAGCCCTCCACCGCGATGACCGTGCCGGCATCGTGGGCCGCCTTGCGGGCGAGATGGTGATTGTAGAGGAGCCGCCCCTTGTGAAAGAGCGAGGTCTCCGGCGAGTTGAGATATTTCGCCGCGACATCCGCGCTCATGGCCCGGCCGCCAAAGGCCACGACCTTGCCGCGCGGATCGTGGATGGGAAACATCACCCGGTCGCGGAAGCGGTCATAGGGCACCGCCACGTCCTCGCCCGTGACGAGCAGCCCCGCCTCGATCATCTGGTCCGAGCCGACGCCCTGGCTTGCGAGGTGATCGCGCAGCCCGAAGCGCTCGCCCGGCGCGAAACCCATCCGGAACTTGCGCTGGATGGCACCATCAAGCCCGCGCCCGGCAAGATAGGCCCGCGCCTTGGCACCGGCAGCGCCGGCAAGCTGCTTCTCGAACCAGACGGCGGCCATCTCCATCACGTCATAGAGCCCGGCGCGCTTCTGCGTGTCGGCCTCGTCCTCCCGGGTCAGGCGCGGCAGCGTCACGCCGGCCTCAGCCGCCAGACGCTGCACCGCCTCCGGGAAGGTCAGCCCCTCCGTCTCCATCACGAAATCGAAGATGTTGCCGTTCTTTCCTGACGAGAAGTCGAACCAGGCCATCTTCTGGTCGTTCACGAAGAACGAGGGCGAGCGCTCCTTGTTGAAGGGCGACAGACCTTTCCACTCACGCCCGGCCTTGGCCAGGCGCACGCGCTTTCCCACGACCGCCGAGACGGGCAGACGCGCGCGGATTTCGTCGAGCACGGATGGCGGATACTTCATCCTCCCTATATGAGGTCTGTGGTCCGGTTTATCACCGGCATCCAGCGCATGATCCCCATTCTCCACAGGACGTGATTACGGTTTCGCCATGCTGACACGGTTCTCATGCTGACCCTGACCTCGCGCCGCTGCCGCGTGCTCATCGCGCCGGAGGCGGGGGCAACGCTCGTGGCCGCGCACTGGACCGGCGCCGGCATCCCGCGCCCGCTGCTTTTCACGCCGCCAGGAGCGGTGGCAGGCACGACGGCCCCGAACCGCTTCGGTGCCTGGCCGATGGTGCCCTTCTGCAACCGTGCCTTTGGCGGCATGATCCTTGTCGATGGCGCCGAGGTCGCGGTGCCGGTCAATGATCCGGCGGCCGGCGGCAACATCCACGGCTTCGGCTGGCAGTCAGCCTGGGAGATCCGCGAGACGACAGCCGACAGCGTGCGCCTCTGCCATGAGACGAGCGGGTCCGGTCCCTATGACTACGCGGCGGAGCTGCTGGTCGCGCTCGACGACGACGGCATCACGCTCGCCTTGCGTGTCGAGAACCGCGCCGCACGCCCCCTGCCCTTCGGGATCGGGCTGCATCCCTGGTTCCCGCGCGAGACGGGCTCGCGCCTGACCTTGTCGGCACGCGGCGTCATGGCGCTGGGCGAAGGCTACCGCCCGGCTGCGTTTGGCCCGGTGCCCCACGACCTGCGCCTCGACGGCACCGCGCCGCTGCCGCGCGACCGCGAGATCGTGGCAAGCCTGATTGACTGGGACGGCGCCGCGACGCTGACATTCCCGCAGGCGGGCTATGCCATCGAGGTCACGGCCGACGAGGCGCTGCGCCACCCGCTCGTCTGGGCGCCGCCCGGGGCGGATTTCATCTGCCTCGAACCGCAATCCCATTGCGTCGGCGCGCCGACTTTTGCCCATGCGGCCAGCGTGACGCCGCTGGCACGTCTGGCGCCGGGCAAGGGACTTTCCGGGACCATGCGCATCGGCGCGCGATCGCTGTAAGGAGCCTGCGATGAACTGGCGCGACTTCTGGAACGGCGAGCACGCGGTCTATGTCAGCGAGCGGCACAAGCTCCTGCACGACCGGATGATCGCACGCGACATCGTGGCGCTGATGGACGAGCTCGCCACGCCGCGCGAGGCCATCGTGCTCGACCATGGCTGTGGCGAGGCCCGCAGCGCCGAGATGGTCGCCCGCCGCTGCGCGAGCCTGTTCCTGTGCGACGGAGCCCCCAGCGTGCGCGAGCGCCTGAAGGGCCGTTTCGGGCAGGTGCCGGCGATCAGCGTGCTGACGCCGGAAGATGTGCCCGCCCTGCCCGACGATTCGCTCGATCTCGTCGTCGTGAACTCGCTGCTGCAATATCTGCCGACGGAAGAGCTCTCCGCGCTTCTGGGCGTCTGGCACGCCAAGCTGAAACCCGGCGGGCATCTGGTGCTCGGCGACGTGATCGCACCGGGCACGGGCGCGATCACCGACATCCGTGCCCTGCTCGCCTTTGCCTGGCAGGGCGGCTTCCTGACGGCGGCCCTGATCGGCCTGGTGCGCACGGCCCTGTCGGACTATCGCCGGCTGCGCACAGAGATCGGCCTCACCTCATACGAGCCCGCCGACATGCTGGCGCGCCTGTCCGCGGCGGGTTTCGAGGCCCGCCGCCATCCGCGCAATTTCGGGCACAATCAGGCCCGCATGACCTTCATCGGCGCAAAGCCCGCCGCGCCCTGACACGTCAGCCGATCAGGAAGCCGGCATCGACCGGATCGTCACGGTTGATGGTCCAGCGTGCGGTGCCGAGCAGCCCCGCCGTGCCCTTCACTGTCGGGCGCACGAAGCGCGTGCCGTTGAGATGTGTCTCGCCGATCAGGCAGCCCTCGAATGTGCCGCTGCCGAGCAGGCCCTCCGAACGGATCGGCTGGTTGAGGCCCATGGCGCCGCGCGCCTCGAACATCGCCATCATGGCGCTCGTGCCCGTGCCGCCGGGCGAGCGGTCGAGCTGGCCCGCCGAGAACACATGCACGTTCTTGTACATGGCGCCGGCGATGGTCGGCTCGTGCCAGAACGTGACGAAGTTGAAATTGTTGATATGCGCCGAGGCCGGGTGCTGGATGGTCACCTTCTCGCGCAGGATCTCGCGGGCCATCACGCCCAGCCGCGACAGCTCCGAGCCGTTCTCGGGCGTGATCTTCAGCGACGTGCCGCGCAGGTCGATGATGCCGAAATAGTTGCCGCCCCAAGAGATATCCGCCTTGAGCGAGCCGACGCCCGGCAGGTCGAAGGCGACATCCTGCGCCGCGACATAGGCCGGGACATTCTCGAAGCGCGTCCAGTGCACCTCCTCGCCCTCATGCGCCACCTCGGCCGTGACGGGACCCGCCGTCGTCTCGAAGCGGATGACCGTGGAGCCGGTCAGCCCCTTCGGCACGAGGCCGAGCGCCACCATCGCCATGCCGACCGCGATCGTGCCATGGCCGCACATATGCGAATACTGCGTGCCATCGATATAGATGAGGCCCGCATCGAAATCGGGGCTGGAGGGCGGCGTCAGGAACACGCCGAACATGTCCTTGTGCCCGCGCGGCTCGCGCATCAGCGCCTTGCGCAGCCAGTCGTAATTCTCTTCGAGGAACCGGCGCTTCTCGAGGATCGACGAGCCGGCCGGATAGGGAATGCCGCTGTGGATGATGCACAGGGGCTCGCCTTCGGTATGGGTGTAGATGACATCGAACACGGACTGCATGCGCATCGAAGGAGATCTCCAGTGAAGGGCTTCAGCGGCGCTC
>JBIPLL010000144.1:0-6555 GCA_044368425.1 Beijerinckiaceae bacterium | reverse complement strand
TTGGCGCGATCCGGGCCAATGCCCAGGCGCTCGCCCGCTATGCGGCCTTGTGCCAGGAAGCGAACATCGTTCCGATCGTCGAGCCCGAAGTGCTGATGGACGGCGGCCACACGATCGCGCGCTGCGCGGAGGTCACCGAGCAGGTGCTCAAGGAAGTCTATTACGAGCTGTACATGGCCCGCGTCGTGCTGGAAGGCACGGTGCTCAAGCCCAACATGGTGATCTCGGGCAAGGCGTGCCCGCAGCAGGCTTCGGTCGAGGAAGTGGCGCGGCGCACCATCGAGGTGCTGAAGCGCACCGTGCCGGTTGCCGTGCCGGGCATCGCCTATCTCTCGGGCGGCCAGTCCGACGAGCAGGCGACGGCCAATCTCGACATGATGAACAAGATCGGCGGCTTCCCCTGGAAGATGACGTTCTCCTATGGCCGTGCCCTGCAGGCCGCGCCGCAGAAGGCGTGGTCCGGCAAGTCCGAGAACGTGGCGGCGGCACAGCGCGCCTTCGCCCACCGGGCCAAGATGAACGGCCTTGCCTCGCTGGGCCAGTGGGGCCAGCCGCTCGAAAAGGCAGCCTGATCCATCGAGCCTTCCCGCAATCGGGACCCCGCCTCGGCGGGGTCCTTTGCGTTTTGGAGCCGACGACCGCTTTGGCGGTTCCGCTCCAGCCGCAATTCTGGTTTCTGAAGCTTTCGCAAGACGAGGTCGCGATTCGCATGTCCGACGATGCCTGCCGCCTGGTGCTGATCACGCCGATGCTTTCCGACGAGGCGCCTGCCTTCCTGCCCGGCCTGATCGCGGCTCTGGCGGCCGGCGACATCGCGGCCGTGGTTGTGCCGCTGTCTGCTGCCGACGAGCGCACCCTGACCCGCCGGCTCAAGCTCGTCTCGCCCGTCGTGCAGGATGCCGGTGCGGCGCTCGTCGCCACGCTGATGGCGGACCGGGCAACCGGCACGGAGCCCTCGCTGGAGGATTTCATCGCCACGGCACTCAAGGGTGGCGCCGATGGAATCCAGGTCGATGCCGCATCGCCCGAGGCGCTTGCGGGCCTGCCGGCCCTGCGCCAGCGGCTGG
Source organism: Beijerinckiaceae bacterium (assembly GCA_044368425.1). Taxonomy (GTDB): domain Bacteria; phylum Pseudomonadota; class Alphaproteobacteria; order Rhizobiales; family Beijerinckiaceae; genus JBIPLL01. The sequence continues at coordinate 5,488 of JBIPLL010000144.1, read as the reverse complement.
GGCGCAATGGCAGCCTCGGCGTTGCCGATCTGCGCAGCCGCCATGCCGCGATGGAAGCGGGCGAGGCGGGGGCAGACTACGTGATGTTCGGCGAGGCGCGACCCGACCAGGCCGGGGGGCCTGTGTGGCGTCCCTCGCTCGACAAGGTCGTGGAGCGGGCCGGCTGGTGGGCGCCGATCTTCGCCACGCCCTGCATCGCGGTGGCGCCGGACATCGAGGCCGTGACCGTGCTGGCCGAAACAGGCACGGAGTTTGTCGGCCTCGATGCGCTCCCCTGGGGCGATCCGGCCGCGATGACGGCCACGATCGGGCAGGCCATGGCCGCGCTGGCCCGCGCGCAGCGCCCCGCCGCATGACGGGGCCGCGGGCGATGCGGAGCCTGCCGCGGCTGGTTGTGCCTGCGGCGGTGCTCGTGCTTGCCTGCGCGTTGCCGTCCCAGTCCCGCTTCGCCTTCGCCCAGGCGTCCGGCCCGCAGACCACGGTTCCGCAGGTGCCCGTCCTGCCACTGCCGGTCTCGTCGCCAGGTGCGATCCCGCCTGCGCCATCCTCGCCCGTGTTCCAGTTGCCCGCGGAAGCCGGACCGGCCTCCACGCTTCCTGCGCAATCCCTGCCTGCCCCCGCGCAGCCGATGGCGGGCGAGGCCGGCGCCGGCCCGGGCGACGAAGCCTATGCCGCCTACCAGCGCGGCGCCTTCCTGACCGCATTCCAGCAGGCGACGCGGCGGCTGGAGCGGGATCCCGACGACGCGGCCGCGATGACGCTGATCGGGGTGCTGCATGCCCAGGGCGCTGGCGTGGCGCAGGATGCCGCCAAAGCCGCGCAATGGTTCCGGCTTGGCGCGCAACGCGGCGACCGCAATGCCGCCTTTGCCTATGCGTTGGCGCTGATCCGGGGCGAGGGCGTGCCGCGCGACACGCAGGCCGGCCGTGCCCTGCTTGAGGAAACGGCGGCAGCCGGCCATGCCTTCGCCAATGCGAATCTGGGCTTCCTGCTGTTGCAGAGCCGTGATCCTGCCGACCCCGCTCGCGCGGCGGCGGCATTGCGGATTGCTGCCGATGCCGAGATCGCCGAAGCGCAATATGCCTATGCGGTCCTCGCCCGCGAGGGGCGCGGCATGCCGGCCGACCGCGCCGTGACGGCTGCCTATCTCGAGAAGGGCGCGCTGAATGGCGACCTTCCCGCGCTGACGGAATTCGCCATCGTGCTGTTCAACGGCGACGGCATCGCGCGGGACGAGCCTCGCGCCGTGCGGCTGCTGAAGCGGGCGGCGCTGCGCGGCAGCGCCATCGCCCAGAACCGGCTGGCGCGCCTGCATCTCGCCGGGCGCGCGGTAGAGCGCGACCTCGTCGAGGCGGCGGCCTGGCACCTCATGGCGGCCCAGCAGGGGCTTGCGGATGCACAGCTCGATACGGAATTGCGGCGCCTGACCGAGGCGGAACGGACGCGCGCGGAGGCGATCGCCCTCGAACGCGCCCCGCGCTGAGGTCCGGCCGACCGCTTGCCCGCGCATTGCGCACATAGCAAGGCCCTGCTGCCATCGCTTGACGCCCCGGCGCGGGGCATGCTGATGCTGCCGGCCATCCTTTCTTTTTCGATCCTGCCTGAAAGCGAGCCCGCAATGATCCGTTCCCCGTTGATGACCGTGATGACGGATGCGGTGCTGAAGGCCGCCAAGTCGCTTCGCCGCGACTTCGGCGAGGTCGAGAATCTGCAGGTGTCGCGCAAGGGTCCGGGCGACTTCGTCTCGCTTGCCGACAAGCGCGCCGAAGACATCATGCACGAGGTGCTGGAGAAGGCGCGTCCGGGCTATGGCTTCGTGCTGGAGGAGGGCGGCATTGTCGAGGGAACCGACAAGCAGCACCGCTGGCATATCGACCCGCTCGACGGCACGACGAACTTCCTGCACGGCATTCCCCATTTCGCGGTCTCGCTGGGCCTCGAACGGGAAGGCAGGATCGTCGCCGGCGTGATCTACGATCCGTCCAAGGACGAGATGTTCATGGCCGAGAAGGGCAAGGGCGCCTTCATGAACAATCGCCGCCTGCGGGTTGCGGGCCGGCGCGACCTGGCCGATTGCGTCATCGGGACGGGTGCGCCGCATCTGGGCAAGGGCGGCCACGCGCGCTTCCTGCGCGAGATCGCGGCGGTGATGGTGCGCACGGCGGGAATCCGGCGTGCGGGGGCGGCTGCGCTCGACATCGCCTATGTCGCAGCCGGGAGGCTCGATGCCTATTGGGAGCACGATCTCTCCACCTGGGACGTGGCGGCCGGCGACATCATCATCCGCGAGGCCGGCGGCTTCATCTCGAATGCCGACGGCAATGGCGAGGCGATCACGCCCGAGACCGTCAAGGTCGCGTCGCTATGCTGCGGCAACGAAGTCATTCACCGCGAACTCGTGGCGCTCCTCAAGAGTGCTGTCTGACCGCGCCACTGCCTTGCGCGCCGCGCCGCGCCCGGCCATGGTGCGATCAGGACATCGCCCGCAGCGGAGGACCCCGTGACGCAGTTGCCCGGCCCCGACAGCCTGCCCGTGGCGCGCTTCTCGTCGCCCGTGCGGTATCTCGTGCGGATGACGGTGTTCCTGGCGCTGATCGGGTTCCTCGGCTTCATTCTCTGGAAGCCGGGCGTGACCGCGTTCATGACCAATCCGGGCCTCAACGGCCTGATTGTGGGCGTGCTTGTCGTCGGCGTCATCCTGTCGCTGCGCCAGGTGGGCCGGATGTTCCGCGAGATCCGCTGGGCGCGGGCGGCGGGTGGCGAGGCGGTGCGCGGCCGGGTCAAGCCGCCGGTGCTGCTGGCGCCGATGGCCTCGATCCTTGGCGAACGGGCGGCCCAGTCGCCGCTCTCGCCGCAATTGCTGCGCTCGCTGCTCGATTCGCTGGGCGACCGCCTCGACGAGGCACGCGAGATCACGCGCTACCTCGCCGGGCTCCTCGTTTTCCTCGGCCTGCTCGGCACGTTCTGGGGTCTGCTCGAAACGGTCAGCTCCATCGGTCGCGTGATCGGCGCGATGCGAACGGGCAGCGATGCGGCCGTGATGTTCGAGGAGCTGAAGGCGGGTCTGGCCGCACCGCTCGCGGGCATGGGCATCTCGTTCTCGTCCTCGCTGTTCGGTCTTGCCGGCTCTCTTGTCCTTGGTTTTCTCGACCTGCAATCGGGGCAGGCGCAGCGCCGCTTCTATGCCGAGGTCGAGGACTGGCTCTCGACGCGCGTGAGCGAGGAACCTGCAGGCTCCGCCACGCCCGAGGCGCTGCTGGCGGCCATCAACAGGCTCACCCTGTCGCTGTCGGACCAGACGGGCGCGCGCGGTGCGACGCAGGCTATGGCGAGCCTTGCCGAGGGCGTGCAGGGGCTTGTCCAGCACATGCGGCAGGAACAGCAACTGATCCGCGACTGGGTGGAGGCGCAGGCGCGGCGCGAGGGCGACCTCAAGCGGCTGATCGAGCGACTGACCGGGGAGCAAACCTGAGCAATGGCTCTTTCGCGGAGACGGCGCGAGGAACGCGGCATCGACTACTGGCCGGGCTTCGTCGATGCCCTGTCGACGCTGCTCCTTGCCATCGTCTTTCTCGTGGCCGTCTTCGCGCTGGCGCAATATTTCCTGGCCCAGGATGTCGCCGGACGCGAGACGGCGCTGCAGCGGCTCAATCGCCAGATCGCGGAACTGACCGATCTCCTGGCTCTCGAGCGTTCGGGACGGCGCTCGGCGGAGAGCGAGCTTGATTCGCTGCGGGCCACGCTGTCGGGCGCGCAGACCGAGCAGGCCCGCCTGCAGGGCCTTCTCGCGGCGCAGGCCGGCAACCTGACGCGCAATGCCGAACTGAATGCCGCCATCAGCACCGAGAAGGAACTGACCTCCCGCGCACTGGCGCAGGTGGAGCTTCTGAACCAGCAGATTGCGGCCATGCGTCGGCAGCTTGCGGCGCTCGAACAGGCGCTGGAGACATCGGAGGCCCGCGAGAAGGACGGCCAGAGCCGCATTGCCGATCTGGGCCAGCGGCTCAACGCGGCGCTGGCCGCGCGCGTGCAGGAACTGACCCGCTACCGCTCGGATTTTTTCGGACGGCTGCGTCAGATCCTCGGCACGAGACCGGATATCCGCATCGTCGGGGACCGCTTCGTGTTCCAGTCGGAACTGTTCTTCGATGCGGGGCAGGCCGTGCTGCGTGCCGACGGGGCGGCCGAGCTCGACAAGGTGGTGCGGGCGCTTGCCGATCTCGAACGGGAAATCCCGCCCGACATTCCCTGGATCCTGCGCGTCGACGGCCATACGGATGCCCGACCCATCGCGACGGCGCAATTCCCCTCGAACTGGTCCCTGTCAGCGGCCCGCGCCATTGCGGTCGTGCAATATTTCGTCAGCCGCGGTGTGCCGCCGCAACGGCTGGCGGCTGCGGGCTTCGGCGAGTTCCAGCCGCTGGATGTCGGCACGACCGACGACGCCTACCGTCGCAACCGGCGCATCGAGCTGAAGCTCACCGAACGCTGAACATGCCGGGACACCTGCATCTGGCCCCGCTCTTGCCCCCAGACGAGCCTGCGGCACTGATCCTGTGGGAGCGGGCCTGGCAGGCGACCTTTCCGCAGATCGACTTTGCCGCACGGCGCGACTGGCTGCGCGAGCGCCTCGCGCAGCAGCGGGCACGCGGCGACCGCTTCATCGGGGCCTTCCTGCGCGACGAACAGGGCCAGCGGCTCGCCGGATTCCTGCTGCTGGCCTGCGCGAGGCGCGCGGGCTGCGGCCATGTCGACCAGATCGCGGTCGATCCCGATGACTGGGGCACCGGGGCCGGGCGGGCGCTCATCGACGCCGCCAAGGCCGTCTGCCCCGTGGAGCTGACGCTCAGCGTCAATGCCGACAATGCGCGGGCACGGCGCTTCTATGCCTGCGGGGGCTTCGAGATCGTGGCGACGGGCCGCAATCCCGCTTCCGGCCTGCCGACGCTCGAGCTGCGCTGGTCGCAGGTTCAGGCCTGAGACGCGGCACCCGTCATGTCGGAATCGATCGCGCCCGAGGCAAATTGCAGCCGCGCCAGCCGCGCATAGAGACCGCCCTGCGCGACAAGGTCGGCATGCGTGCCTTCCTCGACGATGCGCCCGTTATCGATCACGAGGATGCGGTCTGCCTTGAGCACGGTCGCGAGACGGTGTGCGACGACAAGGGTGGTGCGTCCGCGTGCCACCGTTTCAAGTGCGTGCTGCACGGCCCGCTCGCTCTCGGCGTCGAGCGCGCTCGTTGCCTCGTCGAGCATGAGGATCGGTGCGTCGCGCAGGATGGCGCGGGCGAGTGCGAGGCGCTGGCGCTGGCCGCCCGAGAGCGTGACGCCGCGCTCGCCGATCAGGGTCTCGTAGCCCTGGGGCAGGGCCATGATGAAGTCATGCGCGGCGGCCAGCTCGGCTGCGCGCCGGACGTCGTCGTGGCTCGCATTCTCGCGGCCATAGGCGATGTTCTCGCGCACGCTGAAGCCGAACACGACCGGATCGT
>JBIPLL010000143.1:0-6560 GCA_044368425.1 Beijerinckiaceae bacterium | reverse complement strand
AGGCATGCTCGACGACGAGTTCGGGGATGGCTGGCGTTCCGCGGTTGCGCAGGATCAGCGCGCGGCGCCCGTCGCCGACAAGGACGAGCGCATCATGAGGCACGAGGGGGGCATCCGACATGGGGTGTTCCTTCGATGACATGGCGACCGGCACCGGGCGACTGAAGCCTACCGGGGCATGGCGCACAGTGACCTGCATCCTGTCAGGGCATAATCGCCTTGCGGACGCCTTTGTTCGCCACGACCCTTCAGCGATGCGAATCATGATCCGCTTGTCCAAGGGCTGCGCGAGCGCCCTCTCCGGCTTGTTGCCGCTATCGTATCTTCGCCGTTCCGGGGTGTTGCGGCCCGCGATATTCGCGCTCCTCGTCGGCCTGGCGATTGTCGCATCGGCAGGCCTGTCGCCCATAACTGGCCGCGCACTGGCGCAGGCCGGACCCCAGCAGGGTTCTGCGGCCAATGCGCAGGGCGAGGCGCAGCCGCCCCGCGTGCGTCTTGAGGCCGCCCGGGCCGAGATCGTGCTGATCGAGGCCGCACTCCAGCGGGAAGGGCTGACCGATGCGATGCTGCAGGGCCTGCGGGGCCGGCTCGAGCCGGCCCTTGCGGCGATCCGCACAGCGCTGGGGGAGATCGACCCGCGCGCCGATGCGGCCAAGGCGCGGCTCGATCAGCTCGGTCCCAAGCCCGACGAAAAGGCGGCGCCGGAGGCGGCCGATCTGGCGCGAGACAGGGCCGAGCGCGAAAAGGCGCTTCAGGAGCTGGAGGAGAGCCAGCGCATCGGCCGGGCGGTCCTGCTGCAGGCGGAGCAATTGTCGGCGGAGATCGCCGACCGCCGCCGCGCGGCGCTGGCCCGCTCCTTGTTCCAGCACAATGGCAGCCTGCTCAGCCCCGAATTGTGGGCGGCTGTGGCAGGCTCGTTCCCGCGCGACCTGCGTGCGCTTCAGATGCTCGCCACGGACTGGATGGCCGGCATCGCCACGCGCGTGGATGTCTACCGGCTGGCCCTGATCTTCGGTGCCCTCGCCATCGCTTTCGCATTGTCATTCCTGCGGCTGCGGCTGAAGGAGGCCTTCGCCTATCGCGATCCGGCCGTGCTGGAGCCAAGCCGGCGCGACATTGCCACAAAGGCCGCGAGCCGGCTGATCCTGGGCTCAGTGCCCATCGCCATCGGATGCCTGATCATCCAGATCGCGCTTGATCGCAGTGACCTGCTGCCCTTCCGGCTCGAACCTGTCTCGGAGCGGGTGCTGCGGGCGATCGTCTTCGTCGCCTTTGCCCGTGCCTTCGGCGAGGCGCTGCTGTCGCCCGAACTGCCGCAATGGCGCTTCGTCAATCTGCCCGATGCCTCCGCCAAGCGCGTGATGCGGTTCATCTGGCGCGGATCGCTCGTGATCGCCATCGGGAGGGTCCTTGAGTCCCTCCTGCAGGCGATTGCCGCGAATCTCACGACCAGCGTCATGATCCGCGGCGCCTTCGCGCTCCTGGTCGCGGTGCTGCTTGTGCGCATGTTGCGGCGCCTGACGGTCTCCGGCCAGGAGACGGAAGCCGCCTGCCTCGGTCCCTATGTGCCAGCCGAGTCGCGCTATGCCGCGCCGATGCGGCTGGTGGGTTGGGTCGTCGCCATCGCCATCGCACTCAATGCGCTTGTCGGCTATGTCGCGCTTGCGGCCTTCATCATCGACCAGATGATCTGGCTGACCGTGCTTGTGTCCTTGCTGATCCTCGGGCTGACGCTCGTGGACGAGTGGATCAACTGGGCGATCTCGGGCGAAACACGCCTGTCGATGGCGTTGCGCGCCAGCGTCGGCGTCAGGAAGCGCTCGCTCGAGCAAGTCGGGGTACTGCTGTCGGGTGCGGTGCGCCTGGCCCTGGTCGTCATCGTGCTGCTGACGGCGCTTGCGCCGCTGGGTGTCGAGTCCAACGACCTCCTCTCGCAGATGCGGGCGGCGTTCTTCGGGTTCCAGATCGGCGACGTGACGATCTCGCTGTCGGCGATCCTGCTCGCCGTCATGTTCTTCGCCGTTGCCTTTGTCGCGACGCGCTCCATCCAGCACTGGCTCGAATCCAGCTTCCTGCCGACGACCGAGCTCGATGCGGGCCTGCGCAACTCGATCAAGACGGCGTTCGGCTATCTCGGCTTCCTCATCGCTCTGATGCTGGGCTTCTCGCAGCTCGGCGTCAGCCTCGACAAGCTGACCATCGTCGCCGGTGCTCTTTCGGTCGGTATCGGCTTTGGCCTGCAATCCATCGTCAGCAATTTCGTCTCGGGGCTCATCCTGCTCTGGGAGCGCCCGATCCGCGTCGGCGACCTCATCGTCGTCGGGGAGGGGGAGGGCCATGTGCGGCGCATCAATGTGCGCTCCACAGAAATCGAGACATTCGACCGCTCGACGGTGATCGTGCCCAATTCCAGTCTGGTGACCGGCGTCGTGCGCAACCGGGTCCGCAATGACCGGACAGGGCGGGTCATCGTGGCGGTCAGCGTGCCGCGTACCAGCGATCCGGCCAAGGTGCGGCAATTGCTCCTCGACAGCGCCGCGACCCATGGCGACGTCGTCAAGGAGCCGCCGCCGCGCGTGTTCTTCCGCAAGATCGGCGATGCCAATCTCGATTTCGAACTCGTCTGCGTGGTGCAGGAGATCGAGACCGCAGGGCGTGTGCAGAGCGACCTGCATTTCGTCGTGTTCAAGAAGCTGGTCGACGAGGGGGCCATCGCGATGCCGGCTCCGGCGACACCTGCCCTGACCCATGTCACGGGCTTCGAGCCGCTGGCCGAGTCGCTCGAACAGATCGCCGATGCCATCGAGCAGGACCGGCCCCCGCCCCGCCGCGAGCGCAGGGCGCCGCCGGCCCGCGCCCCGGGAGAAGAGCCATGACGGTTTCGCACGCGAGGATGGCCGGCGCGATCCTGCGCTGTCCGCCGGCCGTGATGGCGCTTGCCGCCGCGCTCGGGCTTTCGGCCTGCGGCGGGAACACGCCCGCGCCCTCCACGGATGCGATGTACCGGCGCCTCGACAGGGCGAATGCCAGCCTCGACAGCGGCATGGCGCGCGCCATAATCTCGGCCTATCGCGGCAACAAGGGCCTGAATGCGCTCGTCGTCGATGCGGTCCTGACCGCGCAGGCGGCCGCGCAGGCGGCGCAGATGGCGGCCGCCGACCGGCCGGGCACCGCCGAGGGCGTCAAGGCGGAGCTTGCCCGCCAGGGCACAGGCGGGCGCGTGGGCGCCAATGTTTCGGCCGGATACCGGACGCTGGCGGAAGCCTTCTCGGGCTGGCGCGATTCGCCGCAGCACAATCAGGTGATGCTCATGCCCGGCGTGACGCGGATGGGCATCGCGGCGGTGCGCTCGCCGCAATCGAAATATGGCGTCTACTGGGTGCTGGTCGTCGCCGGTTCGTAAGGATGGCGGCTGCTAGGGCTTGATGCCGAAGGGTGCGGGAGGCGCCTCGCTCATCAGCGTGATGGTCACGCGGCGATTGGCGGCGATATAGGGATTGTCCGGGAACATCGGCTCGGTATCTCCCCTGCCGATGATCGCGGCAAAGCGATCCTCCCTCACTCCGTTGACGGCAAGAATCTCCCGGATTGCCGTGGCGCGGCCGACCGACAGGTCCCAGACGGACCAGTGGCCACTGCGTGTGCCGGGGCGCGCGGCCGAGGTATGGCCCGTGATCGTCACGCGATTGGGCATGCGGCGCAGGATCGGCGCGATCTTCTCGACGAGGCGGCGCGTGCGCTCATAGGGCTGGGCGGAGCCATCGGCAAACATGGCGCGTCCGTCCTGATCGACGAGCGAAACGTTGAGCCCCTCGCGCGTCTGCTCCACGATGACGTTCTTGGAGGCCTCGGCGAAATCGGGCATCTCGCCGATGGCCTGGCGCAGCGAGGCTGCCGCGAGCCCGAAGGCGCGATCGAACTTGGCGGTCTCCAGACCGTCGGTCTTGCGCGGCAGGCTGTTGGGGTCGGTAAAGTCCGAGCCCTCGTCGGGCGGGGCCTTGCGCACGTTCCTCAGGTAGGGCTTCGTCGGGATGCCGTCCTTCTCGACGACACCGTCATAGCGTTTCTCGCGCTGGTTGCCGAATGCCTCGCGCATCGAGCCCGCGACCTGCTGCATCTTCTCCTTGTTGGCCGAGGAATAGGCCGCGACCATCACGAAGAAGCTCATGAGCAGCGCCATGAGGTCGGCGAAGGTCACGAACCAGCCGTGACCGCCATGGGCGCCGCCCTTCTTGCGAGCCATGGCTCAGATCCTTCCCCGGCTCACGCCGCTGCCGCGAGTTCGGCCCGCGTATGGTCAGGCAGGTAAGCCAGCAGCATCTCGCGCACGATGGTCGGGCTCTTGGCGTCGCGGATCTGCAGGATTCCGTCGATGATGAGGGAGCGGGATATCTCCTCCTCCTCGAGCTTGATGTGCAGCTTGTCGGCGATAGGCAGCGTGATCATGTTGGCAATCACCGCGCCATAGAGCGTCGCGAGCAGGGCGGTCGCCATGGCCGGGCCGAGCCGCGAGGGGTCCGACATGTTGGCGAACATGACCACCATGCCCATGATCGTGCCGATCATGCCCCAGGCCGGGGCGCAGTCGCCGATGGCGCGATAGACCTTCGAGCCCTCGTCCAGGCGCTGGAGGAAGTTGTCGCGGTCCTTCTCCATGGTGTCGCGGATGAATTCCCTGTCGTAGCCGTCCGCGATGTAGCGGATGCCCTGGGCAAGGAACGGGTCGTCGACCTGGACATTGTCCAGCGCGATGGGGCCGCTCTTGCGCACAACCTCGGCCACGCGTGTGATCTCCTCGATCAGTTCGCGCGGATGGATTGATCGCATCTGGAAGGCGAAGCGTATCCCCATGGGCAGCCCATGGGCGATGACGCTGAACGGAAAGCGCACCATCGTGGCGGCTGTGGCGCCGCCAAAGATGATGATGACCGCGTGGATGTCGTAATAGGCCCGGAAATTGCCGCCGTCGATCAGGATGATCCCGACGATGACTCCTATGCCTGCCAAAAGGCCCGCGCCGGTGGCGAAATCCATACTGAACTCCCGGAGCCCTGCCATCCGCCGATCGAGGCGGCCCCGTGCAGGACTGCTACTTTGTTACTCCCACCGGTTGAAGGAACGGTTAAGTGTGGTTGCGGGGCACGATCTGTCGAAATAAAAATTCACATCACATCTGTTCTGGACTGACTGATGTTTTCGGATCTTCAAGGGTTCATCCTGACTGATCGCTATCATCTATTTTAAGTTGCGCTTGTTTATATATGCTATCTCAGGTTGTGCTTTGTTTCTACAGCGCAACCTGCTCGAGGCACCGCCCTCGGCCGCCCCCCCCCTGGAGCGAAAGCTGGCTCCGGATTCAGGCCGGCCGGATCGCCAGGTTCGGCGTGATGGGCATGTTCCCAGCCGCCATCGCCGATTCGAGGAGATCGGAGCCGAGGGATTGCTCTCTCCTGTCGACGAGACGAACCAGCTCATCTGGCGCCTCGCAGACCCGGACCGCGCCGTGCTGCCGCATCAGGGCGACATGCTCGTCTTCAAGCGGCGCGGAACGCTGCCGGCCGGGAAAACTTTGTTTACAGGGGGCATGCAATGAACAATATCAGCAGGAGCATGCAGATTCAGGAGCTCGGCCTGGCCCATACAAGGCCATCGGCGTCTGACGTCGGGTTGAGCTTCACGGGCTCATGAGCTAGTGGCCTCATCCGCACAAGCCGCGCTCGCGCGGCTTGTTGCATTTTGAGGTCACAGGGTCGAACGTGCGCGTCCGCCTCATCTGTTCCGAGTGCCCATGTCGTTCCTCACTCTCTATGGCCGCGTCCTCAAGCAGCTCGGACCCGAGTTGCGGCTGGGCATCGTGCTGTCGCTCGCCAATGTCATGCTGGCCATCGCGGCCTTCGCGGAGCCGACCCTGTTCGGCCAGATCATCAATGTGATCTCGACCCAGCGCGCGCCCGGCCAGGAACTCGTCTTCGCCGATGTCGCCCACCTGATCTTCATCTGGATCGGGTTCGGCATGTTCACCATCGTGGCGGGCGTGCTTGTGGCGCTGCATGCCGACCGGCTGTCGCACAGGCGGCGGCTTGCGGTCATGGCCTCCTATTTCGAGCATGTGCTGACGCTGCCGCTCGCCTTCCATTACCAGACCCATTCGGGTCGCGTGCTCAAGGTGATGCTCGAGGGCTCGAACGGCATGGCCTGGCTCTGGCTCGGCTTCTTCCGGGAACATCTGGCCGCGCTTGTGGCGCTGGGCGTGCTGCTGCCCTTCACCTTGTTCCTGAACTGGCGGCTTGCCCTGCTCCTGATGGCGCTCGTCGTCATCTTCGCCTTCCTCATCACCTATGTGATGCGCAAGACCGAGACGCTTCAGGGTGCGGTCGAGGGCTATCACTCGACCCTTGCCGCCCATACGTCGGATGCGCTGGGCAATATTCCCGTCATCCAGAGCTTCACACGAATCAGGGCCGAGACGGAGGCGCTGAAGGGCATCATCCACCAGCTGCTTTCGGCGCAGATCCCTGTGCTCTCGTGGTGGGCGCTGGCGTCGGTCGCGACACGAGCCT
>JBIPLL010000141.1:0-6630 GCA_044368425.1 Beijerinckiaceae bacterium | reverse complement strand
GCTCTGGGCCTGCCCGCGCGCTGGGACGCGTTGCCTGCCGATGTACCGGTCAGCGGAGCCCGCGCGCTCGAGATCATCGCGATGACATGAGCCGCCGGAGCGGGCGGCGAGCCTGCGGACGGCTTCCAGTCAGAGACTGAGCGAGTGCCGCGCCGAGCGAACCTGGCGCGCGGCCTGGAACAGGAACGGGTTCTGTTTCACATAGCGCTTGAGGTCGCCTGCCACGCGTCCGCCAATCGCCAGCGCGCGGCCCGACCATGTGACCGGCACGAAGCAATCGACCAGTTCCTCGACTTCGTCGCAGAACATCGTCTTATAGCGCGCCTCGCCGACGCCGAGGTCGAGGTTCTCGCGGCCAAGCTCGCATTGCCGGGCGATCACGTCCACCAGCAGGAGATCGCCGGGGCTGTGGCGTGCCACGGCGGGGGTTGCGTCGAAGGAATTGACCATCCCGCTGAGACGCCGGCTGTCGCAGGCGCCGCCAAAGGTCGCGACGATCCGCTCGCCAGCCTTCAGGGCATAGAAAGCGACAGGCCCGCCCGTCCCGCGCGCTGCCGCGTCCATGAAGGCGGCAACACCCGAGCAGGAAAACGGATTTGCGATCCCCATGTCGCGAAAGCGCTGGTCCTTCTGCGCAAGAAAGGCTGACAGGATTGCCTTGCGCTGCTGTGTGTCGCTGGCATCGACCAGCGTCACTGGACCGAAGTCCGCCGCCAGCTTCTCGCGCTTGCGACGGAGCTTCTTGCGGGTTTCGCCACTCAGAACGCGGCGCAGGGTCTGCTCGCCGCTTGCCTGAAGCGCCAGGCCATAGGCATTGCTTGCGCTGGGATGGGGCGTGAGCAGCGCGAAGGGATTGATGGTTCCGCCCCAGTGCTTGGGCTGGAGCGAGAGCTCGAACAGGTCGATACCGCCCATCGCCAGCGCGACCCTGCGCAGGAGATCGGCCGCGCCCGCGCCATCGATCCGCCGGGCGAGGGCGCGGCTCATGGCGGGCATGTGAAAGTTGGCGTGGCGGCCACCGACGATCGACGCGACCTGCAGGCCGGTCCGCCGCGTGACCGCAAGCGGCAGCACGAGTTCGAGCGTGCCGTCGGGCGCGGCCAGCGTGACGATGCGGATCGTCTCGCCGTGAGCAGGCGCAATCGTTCCGGCATAGGCTTCGACCCAGGCCGGGGACTGGTAGGGGCTTGCCAACCCGGAGCGGCAGAGTTCCTGCCAGCGCGGCGCAAGCCGCGCGATCTCGTGGGCGCCGGTCCAGACGCGCATGTCGACAGCCTTGCCCGACCCCAGCGGGTCGAGATCAGCGATTGCCGACATTTCATGCGTCAGAAGCACTGTGCGAGACCCCGTTTTTAACACTCAGGCTGCAAGATGACTTGCCGACAGCGGCCATTCAACGGAAAGTCCATAATAATGTTACCAGTCTATCAACCATCGGCGAATGTCCGATAGTCATGAGTTTTTATCATAGTTTAATCGGCCTCGGCCTGTCCATCTGTGCCGCAACGCGGGCAGACCGCTTGCTCGGCAGCCGGGCGCGCGGGCACGGGATGATCCTGACGCTGCATCATGTCAGGCCCGAGCCGGAGGGGCTGGCACCGGATTTCGCACCGAACCGCCTGCTGTCCGTGACGCCTGCTTTTCTCGACACGGCTCTGACGGTGTTGCGGGAGGCGGGTTATCGCTTCGTCGCGCTGGGCGAGGTGCCGGATCTGCTGGCCGGCGACCGGCCGGATATGCCCTTCGTCGCCGTGACATTCGATGACGGCTATCGTGATAACCGCGACCATGCCCTGCCGGTGCTGGCGCGCCACGGCGTGCCCTGGACGCTTTTTGTGACACCGGGCTTTCTCGACCGGACGGCGCGGCTCTGGTGGCTCGAGATGGAGGCGGCGTTCCGGGCGCTCGACCGGGTGCGGCTCGACCTGCAAGGCGTCCCGTTCGACATGCCAACGGCCACGCAGGCCCAAAAGAAGGAGGCCCATGCCCGGCTCTACTGGGCCCTGCGGGCCTTGCCGGAGCCGGCTTTGCTCGAGGCTGTCGGACGCCTTGCCGGGCAGGCCGGTATCGACGGGAGGCGCTTCGTGGACGAGCTTTGCCTCGACTGGGACGAGCTTGGCGCGCTGGCTGACACGCCGGGCCTGACCATCGGCGCGCATACGCTGAGCCATCCGCGCCTTGCAACGCTGCCGTCGGCGGAGGCGGCTAGGGAAATCGGCGAGAGCCGCGACATGATCGCGCGCCGGCTCGGGCGGGCGGTCGACTTCATCGCCTATCCTGTCGGCGATCCGGCATCGGCCGGCGATCGGGAGGCGCAGCTCGCGCAGGAGGCGGGCTTTGCCGGTGCCGTCACGACGCGGCCCGGCCATCTTCACGCGATCCACGCGACGCAGCGCTACCTCTGGCCGCGTGTGTCGCTCAACGGGCTCTATCAGACCTCGGATGCCGTTCGTGTGCTGGCGTCAGGCGTACCCTTCGCGGCACTCGATCTCGCGAAGCGGGCAAAGGGGCTGCTCCGGCGCTGATTGCGTGCTGCCCGATCAGGGCTTCGCCATCCACTTGATCATTGGCATCAGGGGGAGCACCCAGGCCAGGCCCAGCATGACATAGACGATCATCTGCCCGGCCTGGCCGAGTTCCTGCACGCGACCCTGTGCCAGAGCCATGGCCATCAGTGCGTAGAGGCAGACATAGACGGGAATGACGATTGCGCCCACGAAGGTGCGCTGGCGGCGGGTCATGAAGCGTCCATTCGGCTGTGGCCGCGGGCTGCGGCGGCAAGGCTCGTTGAGAACCGGCCTGCGGAGGACTATGTGTCGGACGTGCTCCGGGTCAAGGCCATGGTCCCGGTGCTCCACGCATTCCGGATGGAACCCGAGATGAGCCTTGCCGATCCGACCTACGTGCCGTCCGCCATTGCCGCGCCAGCAGGGCGGTCAGCCCTGATCGCGCATGACGGCCATCGGCGGCTCGTTCGTGCCTGGCTGATGACGCTCATCGTCCTTGTCTTCGTGATGGTGGTCGTGGGCGGGGCCACGCGGCTGACCGGATCGGGTCTGTCCATCACTGAATGGCGCCCGGTCACGGGGGCAATTCCCCCGCTCAATGAGGCTGACTGGCTGAGCGAGTTCGAGAAATACCGGCAGATCCCGCAATATCAGCTCCTCAATAAGGGGATGAGCCTGGCGGAGTTCCAGTTCATCTACTGGTGGGAATGGGGCCATCGCCAGCTCGGCCGCTTCATCGGCATGCTGATGCTGGGCGGGTTCATCCTTGTCGCATTGCGGCGGATGGTCAGCGTCAAGCTCGGCGCCGTGATCTTCGGCATGGGGCTGCTGCTGGCGCTGCAGGGCCTCGTCGGCTGGATCATGGTCGCTTCGGGTCTCCAGCCCGGGATGGTGGCGGTTGCGCCGATCAAGCTGACCCTTCACCTGACCTTTGCCTGTCTGTTCTTCGCGGCGCTCGTTGCGATGGCGCGGTTGCTCGCGCCGGCTGCCGGCCTTTACTCGTCCTCACGGGAGGCAAGGGACAAGGCGGAGGCGCCCTCGCTGACCTGGCCCATCGTCCTGCTGGCCCTGACCTTCGTGCAGATTGCTCTGGGCGGTCTTGTCGCCGGATCGCGGGCGGGCTGGACCTTCAATACGTGGCCGTTGATGGACGGTGCACTGGTGCCGTCCGCCGCGACGCTGTTTGCCGGGACGCCGTGGTGGGAAAATTTCGTCGACAACCCGGCTCTGGTGCAGTTCAACCACCGGATCGGCGCCTATGTCCTTCTCGGCCTTGCTCTCTGGCAGGCTTTCCGCCTCCATCGTGCCGGGAGTGCCGGAGCGGGAATGGCGGCGCTTTTTGCCGCGACGGTCGTCGTGCAGGCGGTGATCGGCATCGTGACGCTGCTGCTGCAGGTGCCGATGTGGGCTGGGCTGCTGCATCAGGCCTTCGGTCTGGTCGTGCTTGGCGTGGCGGTCGTGCAGGTGACGGATGCGGTTCTCGCGCGCCGCGGCGCTGCGCGACCCGCGAGAGCCTGAACGTTCAGACCGGCCGGCGCGCGAAGGCCAGCGACAGGCCGAGCCCGCACAGGACAAGACCCGAGCCGGCCCGCATTCTGCGGACGAGATCAGGGCGTCGTAATCCGCCCTTGCGAACCGAACCCGCCAGATAGACGACGATCACGTCGGCCAGCGTGTTGAGCGTCACCGAAATCACGCCGAGCATGACGAATTGCGCGGCAATGCTACCCTGTGCCGGATCGACGAATTGCGGCACGAAGGCGAGGAAGAAGGCCGCTGTCTTGGGGTTGAGTGCCTCGACCACCACGCCCTCACGAAAGGCCTGTGCGGGCCGCGTGGCCGCAACCGCATCGAGGAGCAATGGGGCGCGGGCCTCCCGCAAGGTGCGTATGCCGAGCCAGACGAGATAGATGGCACCCACGAGCTTCAGCACGGTGAAGGCTTCGGCGCTTGCCATGACGATGGCCGATACGCCCAGCGCGCCGGCAACGACATGGACGAGTCCGCCCAATCCGGTGCCGAAGCTGGAGGCAAGGCCGTCGCTGCGTCCGCCCGAGAGGGTGCGGGCCGCGACATAGAAGATGCCCGGGCCGGGCGAGACGGCAATGACGGTTGCCGCTGCGATGAACAGCAGAATGTTCGCCGGATCGATCATGGCCCGTGCCCTGGATCAGGTTGGCTTGGTCGAGACAAAAATTGCGGGCGATGCATCGCCCGCAATTGCTGATTGCCGCGTGCCTGTGCGCTCAGGCGCCGAGCGCCTGATCGAGATCGGCGATCAGGTCGGCCACGTCCTCGAGGCCGATCGAGAGGCGGACCACCTCGGGGCCTGCGCCCGCCACGCGGCGCTGCTCGTCGGTGAGCTGGCGATGCGTCGTCGAAGCCGGGTGGATCACGAGCGAGCGCGTGTCGCCGATATTGGCCAGATGCGAGAACAGCTTGAGGTTCGACACCAGCGAGACGCCCGCGTCATAGCCGCCCTTGAGCCCGAAGGTGAAGACCGCGCCGCCGCCCTTCGGCGTATAACGCTTGGCAAGGTCGTGATAGCGGTCGCCCTCGAGGCCGGAATAGCTGACCCACTCGACACCCGGATGGGCGGCGAGGTGGCGGGCGACGGTCAGGGCGTTCTTGCAGTGCCGTTCCATGCGCAGCGACAGCGTCTCGATGCCTGTCAGCAGCATGAAGGCATTGAACGGCGACAAGGCCGGGCCGAGATCGCGCAGGCCCAGCACGCGGGTCGCGATTGCGAAGGCGAAGTTGCCGAAGGTCTCGCCCAGAACCATGCCGCCAATCCAGTTGAACGAGCCGCCATCGACGATCAGCCCGCCGATCGAATTGCCATGGCCGCCGAGGAACTTCGTGGCCGAATGAACCACAATGTCTGCGCCGTGCTTGAAGGGCTGGATCAGGTAGGGGGTCGCCATCGTGTTGTCGACGATGAGCGGGATGCGATGCTTCTTCGCAATCGCCGCGATGCCCTCGATATCGACGACGACACCGCCGGGATTGGCGATGGATTCGATGAAGATCGCCTTGGTCTTGGGCGTGACGGCCTTCTCGAAGGCCACGAGGTCGTCCGTGTCGGCCCAGATCACGTTCCAGCCGAAATTCTTGTAGGAATGATTGAACTGGTTGATCGAGCCGCCATAGAGCTTGCGCGCGGCGACGAACTCATCACCCGGCTGCAGCAGCGCGTGGAAGGTCAGGAACTCGGCCGCATGGCCGGAAGCGACGCCGAGCGCGGCCGTGCCGCCCTCCAGAGCGGCGATGCGCTCCTCCAGCACGGCGACCGTCGGGTTGCCGATTCGGGAATAGATATTACCGAAGGCCTGCAGCCCGAAGAGCGAGGCGGCGTGGTCCACGTCATCGAACACGAACGAGGTCGTCTGATAGATCGGCGTGGCCCGCGCGCCCGTCGCCGCATCCGGCGCAGCGCCGGCATGAATGGCGAGCGTGTCGAAACCGGGTTGGGTGGCGGACATGAAATGGCTCCTGCGTCGGAAGACTGGCGTGGTGTTCGATATAACGAACGAAAGTCCGGCTCGTCAACCGGAAGGCGGAGTGCGTCTGCGCATCCGGCGGACGACGAAGATCGTGACCAGGGTTGCGAGCAGGACCGCGATGATCGGCGCCCAGAAGAAGGCGACGCCCATGGCGAAGGCCCCTTCGGCCTGCGACACGCCGAGCATCTCTCCGATTGTCATGATCGTGACGAGAGAGGCCACATAGCCGCCCACAAGGGCTGCCGGGAAGGTGAGGGCGCCGATCAGGCCGGGTCGCGCCATGGCTTCAGCCTCCAGCCGGATCGTCCGCTCCGGCACTTGCCAACGAGGAACGCAGGCTAGCCCATCGCTGCGAGCGCTGCCAGATGCGAAGGGTCAGGTGCCCGGGCGGTTGATCGTCAGCTTCTGGAAGCCCTTGCCAGCAAGGACCGGCTTTTTTGCGCTGAGGATGCGGGAATTGATGCCCTGCCAGCCGATTTCGCCGGACAGGCGGCCATATTCAATCTTGGGGCAGCGATTCATCACGACCTTGATGCCCCGCGCCTCGGCCTTCGCCGCGGCCTCGTCGTTGCGCACCGAGAGCTGCATCCAGACGACCTTGGGCAGCGGGTCGAGCGCGA
>JBIPLL010000659.1:0-6637 GCA_044368425.1 Beijerinckiaceae bacterium | reverse complement strand
CTGGCGGTCACGTGATCAGGGTCGATGGTGGTCAAGGCAGCTCCGAAATGACGAGCTAAGGCTTGGCTCTGATCACGTAGGCCGCAGGTTCATAGAACGCTCTTGACTTAGTTAGAAGAGGATGGCTGTATGACGCATAAGAGAACATTAGTTCCTATATAGAAACTTTGGCTCCTTGGATGGTCGGCCTTGGTTTAAAGATCTCCACAGATAGTGACACCCAAAGTCATTATTCTGCCGCTGGCCCTTCAAAATAACTGCCTGAGTTTCCTTATAGAAACTGTCGAGCGAATAGCAAAACTTCAACGTGTGGAGGAGTGAAATGAACTCGTTACTATGTCGTCACGTCGGACGAATCCTAACATTGGCTACTGGCCTGTTTTTTGCAGCTGCGGTATCAGCTAATGGAGCCTACGCGAGAGAACTCAGGATGGGGTATGTGTTCCCAACTGCCGATGACGCTCATCGGGCAGCTGAAAGGTTTCGTGATCGAGTAAGGGATTTGACCTCAGGTGAGATAAAAATAAATCTATTCCCGGGTGGGCAACTTGGATCGCCAACTGAAATGGCTGAGCAGGTTAAGAATGGCGTCCTTGATTTTGCAATATTGTCTACTGGGCAGCTTGCTGACTATGCCCCTCAAGTGGCATCTATCCAGTTGCCGTTCACGTTTGACACCCCAGCTCACGCGCACGCTGTTTTGGATAACGAGGGTGGCGAATTGCTTAAGCCGCTAATTCGAAGGCATAACTTTGAGCCCCTTGCGTTCTTTGAGCTTGGATTTCGCGCTATTTCGAATAGTAAGCGACCGATAAACTCAGTTGCAGATATGAGAGGCCTTCGCATTCGAGTGCCACCAGAACTTGCTATGGAATCGTCCATGCGGGCGCTCGGGGCGATCCCCATCCAGATGAATTTCAACGAGCTCTACATGGCGCTGTCACAGCGGGTTGTAGACGGACAAGAGAATCCAGTTCGTTACATCTATTCGAATCGTTTTCATGAGCAGCAAAAATTTATTGCGGTGCCGGGTAACGGTTATATGTATCTTCCGCTGATTCTGGTTATGTCCAAACCCCTGTATGACAGACTGTCAGAAACGCAGCGCTCCATCGTTGGTAATGCCGCCGCAGAATCGCGGGACTGGCTCCGTAGTGTAATTGGAGAATCTGAGCGCAAGGCGAGAGTTGAGATGGAGAAAGTCGGTATTCAGTTTACCTCGCCCGATGTCAAGGAGTTTCGTCAGGCAATTCAGCCTGCTCGCGAGGAAATGGCAAGGAAAATTGGTGTCGACTTTGTCGAAAAATGGCTTTCTATTGTTGATCGTCGTCGCTGACGTTCGGCATTAGGTTCGGAGATGTGGCCCACGAATTCAATCGTGGGCCACAAATGTGCGACAAAGGAGTCTGAGAATGACATTTGCAGCAATCTCGATGCTCTTGTTTTTTGTAGGCATGATTTTCGTTGGAGTTCCGGTCGCGCTTGGTATGATATTAAGCGCTGGTCTTTATCTCATTTACGCTTCTGGGACAGGTGTAATTGACATCCTTACTCAGAGAGTTTATTCTGGGATTACACCGTTTCCTCTAACTGCTATACCGCTATTTATTCTTGCCGCCTCAGTGCTGAATCGGAGCGGCTTGACAGAGTCTCTATTCAAGCTTGCGAACGTCATTTTCGGCAGGTTCCGGGGTGGGCTAGCGCAAGCAAATATCGGCGCAAGCGTTTTTTTTGGGGGCATCTCGGGTTCGGCTGTTGCGGACGCTGCAGGTCTAGGGTCGATTGAGATCGAAGGGATGGCGAAATCAGGGTACTCAAAGAGCTTTGCTGCTGCGGTTACCGCTTCGAGTGCATGTTTGGCACCAATTATTCCTCCTTCAATTACTTTAATCATATATGGATCTATGACAGGTGTATCTGTTGGTGGGCTTTTCCTTGCAGGTATCGTTCCTGGGCTCGTACTTGCAATAGCGATGATGATTGTTGTTTCTGTGCTGGCACGGTTGCGCAAATATGGTACTTGTTTATCTCATTCCTTTACTGAGTTTCGTGATTTGCTGATATTTTGTCTTCCTGCACTTGGAATGCCGCTGATTGTTGTAATTGGTATTGGATTCGGGTGGCTTACTTCTACGGAAGTTGCTTTTGTCGCGGCTATTTACTGTATTTTTGTATCAATTGTTTTTTATAAGACAATGAGCTTCAAAATAATGCTGGAGTGCCTTCAGGAGACAGTTGTATTAACCGGCTCGATCATGTTCTTGATCGGTTGCGCGGGACTATTTGCTTGGGTTCTAACATTTCAGGGAGTTCCGCAGTATGTTGCAGAAGCAATTGTGGGAATATCAGATAGCAAGACGATCTTCCTAATAATCGTAGCTTGTGCAATGATATTTCTTGGATTATTTATGGAGAGTATCGCGGCGCTAATTCTTGTTACACCAATCTTCTTTCCAATGCTGCAGACATTTGACGTAGATCCAGTATTTTTTGGAGTGTTTCTTGTTTTTCTTCTGTCATTTGGGCTTATTACTCCACCTCTAGGGATGTGCCTCTTCGTAGTGAGCCGGATAGCTAGGGTGCACGTATTTGAAGTTGTCAGGGAATGCTTGCCATTTTACGGAGCATTCTTAGTTGTAATTGCTGCAATGATAGCCTATCCTGACTGGGTTATCGTCTTGGGCCAATGAAATCTTTCGAAGGATGAGGGTTCTATGATTAGCACGCGAAGCACACGGTCCTTAATTAAAGCGATTGATCGGGCTGCTATGTCAGTCGCGATATTGATGCTCATTTTGTTAGTATTGATTGTCTCGAGCAATGTTCTGTCTCGGTATCTCTCTGCGCCTAGCCTAAGGAGTTTTGATGAGTTAACTCAGTTTATCTCAGTATGGCTCATCATGATGGGGAGTCTATCTGCAGCATGCCGCCGCGAACACATTGTAATGGAATTATTTCATAGTGGTCGGTTTGGAGTTTATTTTCGATTCGTCAGCTTTGTTCTAAGCATTTTATCATTAACTTTGCTTTTTGTGTCTTGCTGGATTTTTTTAGGGAAAACGTCAAACCGGCTTACTGTCGTACTGCAGTGGCCTCGGGTTTTTTGGTATCTACCGATCGCGATCGCGGCCGCCGGCATTTTTTTGGTTTCGATCCTTGAGTTATTTTCCAAGTTAAGGACTGAACAATCCGCTTGAATTGTCGCTGATGGAGCCCATTTTGGGGCAAGCTTCGCGGCCGAGATAAGGCTCAGTCGGCGGTCGGGCACTGTCAGAGGAAAATTGGCTTGCCGTCGGGGTGGGCGGCTCTAGCCTCGACGACATGAGTCACGCCCGTATTTTCCGGTATTTCAAGACCAGCCCCGAGATCATCCGGTCGGCGGTCATGCAGTACGTGCGCTACCCGCTGTCTCTGCGCAACGTCGAGGACTTGCTGCACGAGCGCGGGATCGACATCACGCATGAGACGGTGCGGTTCTGGTGCAACCGGTTCGGGACGATTTTTGCGTCCGAGATCAGGCGCAGCCGCGTCTAGGCGATGCGTCATTTCCGGCATCGGCGCTGGCATCTCGACGAGATGTTCGTGAAGATCAATGGCGTGAAGCACTATCTCTGGCGCGCCGTTGACCACGAGGGCGAGGTGCTCGAAAGCTTCGTGACGAAGCGCCGGGACAAGAGAGCAGCATTGAAATTCTTGCGAAAATCGCTTCGAAGGCATGGCTTGGTCGAAACGATCGTCACGGATCGCTTGGCGTCCTATGGCGCTGCTCTCAAAGCTTTGGGGGCTATCAATAAACGCGAGACCGGCCGCTGGTTGAACAACCAGGCCGAGTGCTCCCATCAACCGTTTCGACGACGGGAACGGGCCATGCTGCGGTTCCGCCGGATGCGAAGTCTGCAGAAATTTGCCGCCGTCCACGGCTCCATTCACAACCACTTCAACCAGGAGCGCACCCTCACTTCACGAGCCATATTCAAGGAACGCCGCACCGCCGCGCTGACCGAGTGGCGTCAACTCGGCGCGGCCTGATGGGCGCTGGGGCAGGGGAGATTCCGAGACTTTTTTGGTTTGTCTGACAGCACCGCCACTTCACATTGATAATTCAACGAAATCTGGCTCCATTCTGCCTCGGCCCTATTTCAGGCCCGGCTTGTGGTTTCCTGCGCCCATGCCTGCGCCCATGCCTACTTCGATGCCTGGGCGCTGTCAGAAGAAAATCGGCTTGCCGTGGCGGTACTGCCATGCCGCGACGGATCCCCCGGCGGGAGGGTTGAATCGGATCGCAACAATCAAGGACGTTCCCCGGACCTATCCTTGAGGTGAGCGGATGCTCCAGGGCCTGCACTCGATGGGCGTCCTGATGGTGGCGCCCAGCGTCCGCTCCGCCAGGCGCATCGCGCCCACGAGAGCAGATTCGCGCAGCAGGCCCGCCACGATCTGCAAGCCGACGGGAAGACCATCGCGGCCCGTGCCGCACGGAAGCGACCCGGCAGGCTGGTGGCCGAGGTTGAATGGATAAGTGAAGTAGGACCAGACGGCAGCGCCCTCATGCCCTGGCGGAAGGCCCCGCTCGATGTCCCAGGCGACGCAGGGCGTGGTGGGAGTGAGGAGAATATCGAAGCGCTCGAAGAAGCGGCGCAACGTCTCGCGGTGAACAAGTCGCGCTCGCAGGATGCGGGTGTAGCGGTCCGATCCCATTGTCCGGAAGGCGCGGATCGCGGCGAGCAGGGGCTGGTCGATCAGTCCAGGGTTCTCGTCCACCAGGTCACCGATACGCGCGCTGCACCCGCCGATGAATTCCGCGCCGAGGATCTCTGCCGGATCGGGGCAGACGCTTTCCACGACTTCAAGATCGGGCCAGACCGATCGCAACCGGTCCACTGACACCGCCACGGCTTGCGCTACGTCGGGGTCCGGACGTCCGTAGCCCAGCGTTGACGAAAAGGCCACGCGCAGCCGGCGGACGGCGGACTCGTCCAACTCCGCGTCGAGCGGCGGATAGAGCGAGAAGGGGTCGCGCTGGTCCGGCCCGGCCAACACCCCGAGCAGGAGCGCCGCGTCGTCCACGCTTCGGGCGATGGGCCCCACATGTGCGAGGGTCGGCGTGGCACTTGCAGGCCAGACGGGCACGCGCCCGAAGGTCGCCTTGATCCCGACAAGACCCGTGAGCGCGCAGGGCGCGCGGATCGAGCCGCCGCCATCGGTGCCGAGTGCGATTGCCGTCACGCCTGCTGCCACCGAGGCGACGGCGCCCCCCGACGAGCCGCCCGGCGTCCTCCCGGTGTCCCAGGGATTGGCGGTGTTGCCGTGAGCGAGACTGCGGGTATAGCCGCGATAGCCGAACTCCGACGTCGTGGTCTTGCCGATGATGACCGCCCCGGCTCGCCTCAGGCGTTCCACGGAGGGAGCGTCCTCGGAGGGAACATGATCCCGCATGGTGAGGGAGCCGAAGCCGCAAGGCAGCCCCGCGACGTCGATGAGGTCCTTCACGGAAACGGGCACGCCGAGAAGCGGCGCCTCCCGCTCCAGACGGGCGGCGTCCCCGGCAGCGGCGCGTAGACGAGCTTCCGCTTCGCGCGCCGCCGCGAGCGCTCCCTCGCGATCCACGAAGACGAAGGCGTTGAGCTGCGGCTCGGTCTCCGCCAGGCGAGCCAGGGTCCGTTCGGTCACCTCGACAGGGGAGAGTTCGCGCGCGCGGATGGCGGCGGCAAGGGCGCGGGCACCGAGACGGTCGATGTCGGTGAGAGCCATGGCCGTCAATCCAGAAACGCGAGAGCGCGCACGGGCGAGCCGGATCCTCCCTTGAACCTGAGGGGAATTGCCTGGAAGCGGAACTCGCCCCGTCCCACGAGCTCCTCGAGATTGCAGAGCCATTCCACATGGGTCATGCCCCGGTCCCTCGAGACCCGGTGGCTCGGGAATTCCGCCCAGTTCGGGCGGTCGGTGGAGGGACCCTCGACACCGTGCAGGCGGGAGCCCCGGTCGGCGAG
The DNA here is from genome assembly GCA_044368425.1 of Beijerinckiaceae bacterium. GTDB lineage: Bacteria > Pseudomonadota > Alphaproteobacteria > Rhizobiales > Beijerinckiaceae > JBIPLL01. Next base: position 647 of record JBIPLL010000659.1, on the reverse strand, counting down.
CCAATGGGTCGCCGCGGCGGTGAGTCCGGGATTGGAGAGCATCACCGCATCACGGGGATAGTGGCGCCGGTGAATCCCGGTGTTGAGGAGCACGATATGGCCGTCGACCTTCACCCCCGCCTTGCGCTCCGCCGCTTCCATGTCCGCGACGTCGATGTCGCCGAGATCGGGGATGTGGGTCAGGTCGAAACAGACGGCGGTGCCCATGAACAGATCGAGGGGCATCTCGTCGATCGTGGCGCCCGTGGGGCTCATGTGGAAGAACGCATCGACATGCGTTCCCACGTGGTTGAGCATCCCGACGAACTCGATCGGCGTCGTGAAGGGGTCTCCCGGGACGCCCTGATTGTAGGCGAGGCAGCTTTCGTGGGTCATCCACGGCAGATAGACCGGCCGAGGCATGTTCTTGTGCGCGGGCATGTTGTTTTCGATGGCGACGCTGAGGTCGATGATGCGCGGCATGGCGGTCTCCTGAAGTCGGCTCTGTCAGCGCATGAAATAGGTGGGCAGCGCCAGGGGGATGGCCGGCACGAATGTCACGAGGACGAGCACGGCGAAGATCGGCAAGAGGAAGGGCAGGCAGGCCTTGAAGGTGGCGTAGAAATCGAGACCGGACAGGCGCGCCATGACAAACAGCAGCAGCCCGA
>JBIPLL010000590.1:0-6640 GCA_044368425.1 Beijerinckiaceae bacterium | reverse complement strand
TCGGGTGATAGGTGGGGGCATGGTGAGCCCAGGGTGACGATGCGGGGAAACAAAGCCCGAGCAGGTAGTCGGCGGCACGGCGGGCGGCCGTCAGGGCTGCTTCAGCGTCGGCAGGAGCCGGCGACTGCCGCGCGTAGAGCGCGAGCGCGGCGGCGGCGGCGCCGACAATCTTGTAGGGGTAGCGATAGAGATGGAACTGCGCGTCGGGTTCGCCGGTGGTGAACCAGCAACGCAGGTCCGGCGAATGCACCAGAGCCTGCAACGCGCGCCGCGAGCTTTCGCGCCATCCAAGCGCGGCCGGCGGATAGCTGGCATCAAAGGGAGCGGCCCGGTGAAACACCCGCTCCTGCGGAGCGCCGATCGGGCCGCCACGCACGTCGAGCGCTTCGACCCTCAGCCTAGTCCGACCGACCGGCAGCTCCGCCCACACGGGAGAGAGCGGAGCCGTCGGCTCGGGTGCGGAGAACATGCGGCTGCCGCCGTCAGCTACGGTGACGGTGAAGCGGTAGGCGTGCGCGCCCGGTGCCGCCGGAATCTCAAAAGCCGGTGCGTGGAGGAACTGCACCGCCTCACGATTCCAGAAGGGCTGCTCTCCCGGCTTGCCCGGGCGTACCGGCGCCGAGGTTTCGTGGCGGGCACGGGCGACCAGTTCCGCGGCCAACCTGTCCGGCGGTGACTCCGCGGCCATTAGCGGCAGGGAAGCCATGAAATAGAGAGCACCGGGCAACGAGTGATGAGACATAGGGGCGGGGAGGTGCGCGGACGAGTCACGCGGCCGGCGCGTGGCTGAATTGGAACCAGATGAAGTAGGCGTAGAGCGCTCCCATGAGCGCGACGAACAGGCCCCACCACAGAAACAGGCTGCGCCAGCCGCGATACCGGCCACGCTCGGCCTCGGGCAGCGCCGCCATCCGCGGAGACCAGATGATACCCTTGATCCGCTCCGGATCGGGCGGTGCGCCCAGCAGCGAAATCACCACCATCAATCCCATCGAGACGGCCCAGACGGCGAAGGTGCGGTTGAGCCAATTGTCGAACGGCTGGAGCCATGTCACGTGCTTGAACAGCACGTGCTCGACGAAGGCCGTGAACGGAAAGCCGAACCACAGCACGAACGTCGCCGCAGCGGCGTTCGCCCGCGACCAGAGCACGCCGACGAGGAACACCGCCGCGATCGGCGCCGCGACCCAGGCGCCGACGTTTTGGATCAGCACAAAGACCCCGAGTTGCTGCCGCGTGAACCAGAGGGCCAGCGCCGTGGCGATCGCGAGGATTCCAAACCCGCTCCAGCGTCCCACCCGCACCAGATGCGCCTCGGACTTCTCACCCGGCACGAGCGGCTTGTAGAGATCGATCGTGAAGACCGTGCTGCACGAGTTGAGCACTGAGCTGAGGTGCGAGAGCATGCCGCTCGCAAGTCCCGCCATCACGATGCCGCTCAGGCCGACCGGCAAAAGGTCGCGGACGAGGGTGGGATACGCCAGGTCCTTGTCCACGAGACCGGGATAGAGTTGGAACGCGACGATGCCCGGCACCACGATGAGCAGCGGCAAAACGACTTTGATGAAGCCGGCAAAAACCACCCCCATCCGGGCATCCCACTCGCTGCGGGCGCCGAGGCAGCGTTGCACGATGAACTGATTGGTGCAGTTATACCAGATGCCGACCGAAAGAAAGAGGGTCCAGACGCCGAACCACGGGTAGTCTTTGTCGGTGGCCGGGTAGATGATCCTGAATTTCTCCGGGGCGCCCTGCATGAGGGCGCCCAGTCCGCCGACCTTCTGCAGTCCCACCCAGGCGACCACGAGCCCGCCGATCATCATCACGACAAACTGCAGGAAATCGGTCCACGCGACCGACCGCAGTCCACCGTAGATCGTGTAGGAGCCGGCGAGCGCCGCGAGCGCGAGGATCGTCGCCGTCTCGTCGAAGTCGAACATGCCGCGCATCGCCTTGGCCCCCGCGAGCATCACCACCGCCATCTGCGCGACGATCCAAAGCACGAGGCAGCACACGGCGAAAAGATAGCGGCAGTGCGCGTTGTAGCGCCGCTCGAGGAACTCCGGCATCGTGTAGAGACCGCCCCGGATATAATACGGCAGGAAGATCCAGATCAGCGCGCTGAACGCGACCACGTTGCCCCACTCCCATTGCGCCACCACGAAGCCCACCGCGTAGGCGACGCCCACCATGCCGATGAAGTGCTCGGTGCTGATGTTGGCGGCGATGATCGAGCCTCCGATCGCATACCACGGCAAACCTTCGCCCGCGAGGAAGTAGCTGCGCGCGTCGTTTGCGTGGCGCCGCCCGACCCACAGCCCGAGCACGACCGTGCCCACGAGATAGACCCCGAAAAGCGTGAGGTTGAGCGTGCTCATCCGGGAACCGCGCCCATCGCGTCGGCGTCCGCGGTTAGATCGTCCCCCAACGCGATCGCGGCGGCCATCAACCGCTCCAGTCCCCCGGCCAGAAAGGGGGAGACCGTCACGGCATAGAGGCCGGCGTGCTCGTAGGCGGAGCGGGGCGGCAGGTAGCTCGCATAACCGTTGGCGATGTTGATCGCGGCGACGGGCCGCGGCGAGAATCGGCGCCGCAACTCGACCTGAAACACACTGTAGGCTTCGTGCGGGTGGGCGAAGAGGAGCGCCTCGCCGAGGCGCCAGACGTGGAGGGCCGTAGTCATGGTGTCACCGTCGCCCACGTTGCGCCGCACCGCGCGTTGCCGCCGCAGGCGTTCCAGTTCCAGGCGGTCTTTCGGTTGCTCCAGTTCCCGATCGAGCTGCCCGACCGTCGGCATCGCCTTGAGGGCCAACGTAACGTCACACCGCGCGGCCGTCATCGTGCGCAGCGGGCGATTCGGCTCGCGCCGCCAGATCGCCAGGCTGGCGCCGGATTCGACGATCCCGCGCAACGCCAGACTTGTCGCGGGCGGCAGCATCCCGGCAAGCGTGGCCAGCACGGCGTGGCCGAGACGACGACCGTGCTGATCCGATAATGCTGTTTCCCCGGAGTATTGCTCGGCCGGGGCAAGCTCCCCCGAGGCCCCCTGCAGGAAGAGACAAGGTGCTCCAGTGCTGTGCTCCACGATCTCCCGCATCGCGCCGGGATAGTCGGGCGACAACGCCCCGTTCTCCCAGGCCAGCGTGGTCGGATGGCAGGCGTAGTTGACGAGCGTCGCGAGCACCGTGCCATCGTCTCCGGTTGCACGACCGACCAGCAGGGTGTCATCGGCCGGGACGTGCGGATTGAATCCCACCAGCCACCTCCCGCTCGCCGCATCCGGCAGATCGCGGTTCGTCGCGAGATCGCAACGGCCATACCGCCAGGTGAGCGTCGCTGGCTGCGCGTTGGCCAGGGCGGCGAGCGCCGTTGCGCTCGCCGCTTCGCGCAACTTCGTCAGATAGGGCCCTATTTTTTCGCCGCCGGGCCGATCCGCATCATCACGCGCAAGGCTTGGCCCGGCATGCGTGTGCGAAAGGCAGAACAGCAGCCGGGCTTCGTTGATGTTCAGCGCCGCGAGCACGCCATCGCGCACGAACCGTTCGTCGTCCCGGCTCTTCCACCAGCCGAGGTCGGCCGTGATCAGGACGAGGGGCGGTGCGGATTCGTTTTCTTGGAGGGTGAAACACGTGATCGTCAGCGGCCGATGCAAACCTTGAGCGACATCGTGCGCAGCCGCGCCCCAGCTGCGGGCATAGATGCCGGTCGGCGGTGTGATGTCCGCACGCGCGACACCCATGATTCCGGCGAACGATGACGGAGCTGCGGTCATGGCCGCGGAGGCAGCAGCGACATCCCGCCGTCGAGCAACAGCACCGATCCCGCCATCTGGCGGTTGGCCGGTTCGCACAGGAACGCGACCGCCCCGGCCACTTCGGGCGGCTCGATCAGGCGGTTCACCGGCACGAGGGCGCGGAGACCGTCGCGGAGCGCGGGCTCGACCTGCATCATCCGCCCGCTCAGTCCGGCATCCACGATGCCCGGAGCGACCTCATTGACGAGGATTTCGTGCGGCGCGAATTCGAGCGCCATGCATTGCGCCAGCATCCGCAGGCCTGCCTTCGAAACGCTGTAGGCGGGGATGTGCGGATGGACGCGATGTCCGGCCCACGAACCGATGAACACGATCCGTCCCGGACGCCCGAGCGCGATCAGGCGCTGCGCCGCGCTTTGGGCGAGATGGAATGCCCCGTCGAGATTCACGCGGAGCTCGCGCGACCACGCGGCCGGCGTCATTTCGCGACACGTCGTCGTCGTGACCTGCGCGGCGTTGGGCACGATCAACGTGGGCGCTCCCAGCTCCGCTTCCACGCGTTCGACCCAGGCCGCGGCGGCCGCCGCATCCGCCACATCCACCGGGTCGAATCGCGCACGTCGGCCCATCCTCCGCACCTCGGCGAGGATCGGCTCCGCGGCCTCGGTGCTCTGGAGCCCCCCGAGGGCGATGTCGGCTCCCCGGGCGGCCAACTCCCGCGCGATGGCCCGCCCGATGTCGCCCAGTCCGCCGCTGATGATCGCCACTTGGCCCGTGAGCGTCGTCATCACCAGTCCCCCACGCTGCCGTCGGCATAGAAGCTGCGTTGCAGCACTTCCTGCTCGAACGGGTGTTTCCTTGCCTCGGACTCGTCGATCTCGATCCCAAGGCCGGGGCGGGTGCCGGGGCGCACGATCCGCCCCTTGGGCTCGACCGTGAATCCCTCGCGCACCACGTCCTGACGCCAAGGCACATCATTGTGCACCGTCTCGCAGATCACGTATCCCGGGGTGGCAAACCCAAACTCCAGGGAGGCGGCCGTGCTCACGGGACCCTGCGGATTGTGCGGCGCGATCGCCACCCGGTAAGCCTCAGCCATCGCGGCGATGCGCCGTGCTTCCGTCAGGCCGCCGCAATGCGTGATGTCGGGCTGCAGCACACTGGCCGCGCGTCGCTCGAGCACGTCACGAAACGCATACTGCGAGACGAGCCTCTCGCCCGTGGCGATCGGGGTCTTCACGGCCCGTTGGATGTCGGCAAGGCCGTCCACGCTCTCGGGCCAGCACGGCTCCTCTAGCCAGTACAGGTTGTAGGGCTCGAGCGCCTTTGCGAACTGCAGACCCATCCGGGGCGAGGGACGCGCATGGCAGTCGACCATGATGTCGATGTCTGCGCCCACGGCCTCGCGCATCGCCCGCACGCACGCTTCCGCGTAACGAAGCGGCCGGCTGCCGTCGAGGGGCATCGTCTCCGGCACCGCCATGCTCTTGAAGGCCGTAAATCCGTCCTCGACCGTCGCCTGGGCCAGCTCGCCGAAGCGTTTCGCGTCGGCCGGGTCCGTGTCGTAGAAGTCTTCCATCCGGCCACCGCCCAGATGGCTGTAGAGTCGCACATAGTCGCGCACCGGCCCGCCCCACAGCCGATGCACGGGGACGCCGTGCACCTTGCCGAGAATATCCCAGAGCGCGATGTCGATGCCGCTGATCGCCGTGCCGCGGACGATGCCGTTGCCGTGCCAGAAGTGCTGGCGATACATCATCTGCCAGAGGTGTTCGATCCGCGTCGGTTCCTCGCCGACGAGCAACTGCGCGAGATCCTCGATGGCCCCCACGACAGCACGGGTATGCCACTCGAGCGTCGCCTCACCCCAGCCGAACAATCCCGGCTGGTCGGTGACCACCTTGACGAAAATCCAGTTCCGCATCCGCGCATGGCAGACCAGCGGTTCGATCGCCGTGATCTTCATGGCAGGTTCAGCGCCGACTCGGTCGCCTCGAGCGTGCGGTCAATGTCCTCGGTGGTGTGGGCCGCGCTGACCGAACCCTGTTTGCAGGCCAGAGGGAAATGGTAGACGCCGCGCTCGATCAGCGCCAGCCGGTAGCGCCGGTCGAACTCGAAGTCATGGTGCTCGAGGATGTCGTGCCAGTCGCGCGGGACGTGGGGCATGAAGTACACGCAGAAAGCCGACGCGTTGCGCGCGATCGCGACCTCGCGACCTTTGCGGCGGAAAAGCGTTCCGATCCCATGCAGCAGCCGCTCCGTCTGCGCTTCGATCTGCCGGTAGATGGCCCCGTTGTCGCGGCGGAGAAGTTCCACCGTGGCCATCGCCGCGGCGACGTTGGCGGGGTGGCCGTTGTAGGTGCCGGCGATCAGCACGCGTTCGGCGGGATCGGCGGCATCGAACCGCTGCATGATTTCCCGCTTCCCCCCGAGCACCGCCAGCGGCCAGCCGTTGGCCACCGCTTTCCCGAAGACCGTCAGGTCCGGGGTCACCCGGGCGACGGATTGATAGCCGCCGAGCGCCGTGCGGAAGCCCGTCTTCACCTCGTCCAGGATGAACACCACGCCGTAGCGGCTGCACAACTCCCGCAAGCCCTCGAGATAGCCGGCTGCGGGCAGCACGATCCCGATGTTCTGCAACACGGGCTCCGTGATGAGGCACGCCACCCGATGCCGCTGAAACATCCGTTCCACCGACGCCAGGTCGTTGAAATTGACGACGTGGATGCGGCGCTGCGTGCTTGCGGGAATGCCCGCCGAGATCGGCGGGCAGGAGTATTCGCCCGCGACCACGCGAGGGCCGATGGCGGCGGCCGGCGGCATCACGGCCCGGCCGACTTCGTCGTGCCAGCCGTTATAACCCCCGAGGGGGACGACGACATCGTC
>JBIPLL010000140.1:0-6648 GCA_044368425.1 Beijerinckiaceae bacterium | reverse complement strand
CGCGTCGACGGCTTCACCGGCCGCACCCGCGCCTTCGTCCAGGTCCAGAACGGCTGCGACCATCGCTGCACCTTCTGCATCATCCCCTTTGGGCGCGGCAATTCGCGCTCCGTGCCGATGGGTGCTGCCGTCGATCAGGTACGCCGTGTTGTCGAGAGCGGGGCCCGCGAGGTGGTCGTCACAGGGGTCGACATGACCGGCTATGGCCGCGATTTGCCCGGAGAGCCATCGCTCGGCACGCTTATTGCGGCCATCTTGCGCCACGTGCCCGAACTGGAACGGCTGCGCCTGTCCTCGATCGACTCGGTCGAGGCGGATGAAGGGCTGGTGGAGTGCTTTGCGAGCGAGCCGCGCCTGATGCCGCATCTGCACCTGTCGCTGCAATCGGGCGACGACATGATCCTGAAGCGCATGAAGCGCCGTCATTCCCGCAGCCACGCAATCGCCTTCTGCGAACGCATCCGACGCTTGCGCCCGGACATCGTCTTCGGTGCCGACATCATCGCCGGATTTCCCACCGAGACGGAGGCAATGTTCGCCCGCTCGCTCGACATCGTCGAGGAATGCGGGCTGACGCATCTCCACGTCTTTCCCTTCTCGCCCCGTCCGGGCACGCCGGCGGCGCGCATGCCGCAACTGGCCGGGCCGGTCATCCGCGAGCGGGCGGCGCGCCTGCGCGCGGCCGGCGACAGCGCCTGGCGCCGCCATCTGGATGGCGAGATCGGTGCCGTTCGCCATGTCCTTGTCGAAAACGGTGGCCTTGGTCGCACCGAAGGCTTCACCACGATGCATATGCCCCGCGACAGCGCCCGCGGCGACCTCATCCGCATGCGCGTGACCGGCCATGACGGACGCCACCTCACCGGCATCCCGGAAGCAAAGCTGCCGCGCCCAGAAGCACGCACAGGCGCAGGTGACAGCGCCTGTGCGATGGTGTAAGGCCAGCGCCTCAACTGAAAACAGCGTACCGAAACGCTCGCAAGTCGGACGACAAGCGAAACGGATGGAGTGATCCCATGAACATTCTCGAAATCCTCGCGCAGGAGCAGATCGAGAAGCTCGGCAAGGAAGTCCCCGACTTCCAGCCCGGTGACACCGTGATCGTCAATGTGAAGGTGAAGGAAGGCGAGCGCTCGCGCGTTCAGGCCTATGAAGGCGTCTGCATCGCCCGCAATGGCGGCGGCCTCATGGAAAGCTTCACCGTCCGCAAGATTTCCTATGGCGAAGGCGTGGAGCGCGTCTTCCCCGTCTATTCGCCGATGATCGACTCGATCAAGCTCGTGCGCCGCGGCAAGGTTCGCCGCGCCAAGCTCTATTACCTGCGCGACCGCCGCGGCAAGTCGGCCCGTATCGCAGAGCGCGTCGACAATCGCGAGAGCGCGAAGAAGAAGTGATCGGCCGGGTCTCCCGCCCGCTTCGGCGCGATTGCGTATCGCGTCGCGTCCGGGCCGGGGGCTTCGTCAACGCGACACTCCGTGAAGGAATGTCCCGGCAAGACAACAAGGGCGCCTCCGGGGCGCCCTTTTTTGTTTTCAGCACTGGTTCTGTTTTCGGCACATGGCTGTGCAGCCGGCGGGTCGTTTCTATTCGCAAGCCTGAAAGCGGCCGACCACAAATACATCGCCGTCGCGCAGGCGCCGCTCGGTGAAGTGACGGCAGCCGTCCCGTTGCGGCACATCCGCCGCCCACGCGGCGCCGGGAAACGGATTGACCTTCATGCTTCCCTCTTCCGAGGGTGAAAGGGCCGCGACCGCCATCAGCAGCACAACCGCGACGACGAACCAGAGCATCCGGCGCGCGAAGGGCGGCAAGCGGGTCAGCGCTGCGGTGGAACGGGACGGGCGAGCGGCGGACATGCGGAACCTCGTGTCTCGAAACGACACGCGCGACAGCGCGATTGCAGGTTTGTCTTCACGTGGCGTGCCATGGCGCCGTCGCGGGCGCAGCAGTCGATGTCAGGGTGAACAACATCTGTCCCCGGCTTTCGCATCACGCGAAAGCTGCAACATCGCCCTGGACGCGATCTGACGTCACCGGCTCTTCCGAAACGCGACGGATGGGGTTAAAGAAGCCGCGACAGCCGCGCGTGTTGCCGCGCGACGGCCCCCTGTTGCGAATGGACCGGATGGCGAACCATGGGCAAGCCGCGCACCCTCTATGACAAGATCTGGGACGACCACGTCGTCGACGTGCAGCCCGACGGCACCTGCCTCATCTATATCGACCGCCACCTCGTCCACGAGGTCACCTCGCCGCAGGCCTTCGAGGGCCTTCGCGTCGCCGGTCGCAAGGTGCGCGCGCCTGCCAAGACGCTCGCCGTCGTCGATCACAACGTGCCCACGACCGACCGCTCGCTCGGCATCGACGATCCCGAATCGGCGACCCAGATCGAGACGCTGGCCGAGAACGCCCGCGACTTCGGCATCGAATATTACAATGAGCTCGATCGCCGTCAGGGCATCGTGCACGTGGTCGGCCCCGAACAGGGCTTCACCCTGCCCGGCACCACCATCGTCTGCGGCGACAGCCACACCTCGACGCATGGCGCTTTCGGCGCGCTCGCCCACGGCATCGGCACCTCGGAGGTCGAGCATGTGCTCGCCACCCAGACGCTGATCCAGAAAAAGGCGAAGAACATGCGCGTGCTGGTCGACGGCCAGCTCCCGCCCGGCGTCACCGCCAAGGACATCATCCTTGCCATCATCGGCGAGATCGGCACCGCCGGCGGCACCGGCTACGTCATCGAGTTCGCGGGCGAGGCAATCCGGGCGCTGTCGATGGAAGGCCGCATGACGGTCTGCAACATGACGATCGAGGGCGGCGCGCGCGCCGGCATGGTCGCGCCCGACGAAAAGACCTTCGCCTATCTCAAGGGCCGCCCCAAGACGCCGCAGGGCGCTGCCTGGGATGCTGCGGTAGCCTATTGGGAGACGCTTGTCTCGGACCCCGATGCCTTCTTCGATCGCGAGGTCCGGCTCGACGCCGCCAATCTGCCACCCATCGTGACCTGGGGAACGAGCCCCGAGGATGTGGTCTCGGTGACCGGCATCGTGCCAAATCCCGACGAGATCACGGACGAGAACAAGCGTATCTCGAAGTGGCGTGCGCTCGACTATATGGGATTGAAGCCAGGCACCCGCATCACCGACATCACGCTCGACCGCGTCTTCATCGGTTCCTGCACCAATGGCCGGATCGAGGATCTGCGCGCCGTGGCGAAGGTCGTCGAGGGCAAGCGCGTGCATCAGGCGGTCAATGCCATGATCGTTCCGGGCTCGGGCCTCGTGAAGATGCAGGCCGAGGCTGAAGGCCTCGACAAGATCTTCGTGGCTGCAGGTTTCGACTGGCGCGAGCCGGGCTGCTCGATGTGCCTGGCGATGAATGCCGACAAGCTGGCGCCGGGCGAGCGTTGCGCCTCCACCTCGAACCGCAATTTCGAGGGCCGCCAGGGCTTCAAGGGTCGCACCCATCTCGTCTCGCCGGCCATGGCCGCCGCAGCCGCGATCGCGGGGCGCTTCGTCGACATCCGCACGCTGGGCTGACGCCGTCCCCCATGCAGGAAACGCGGGCGGGCCATCTGTGCCCGCCCGTTGCATGTCAGGGGCTGTAGGATACGGCTTGGGCGTCAGGTCAGGATACTTTGCAAGGCGAGCTTGCGAGGAGAGCTGGCAGATCAACGGGGTGCAGCGTGCCGCAATCGAGTTCGCGGGGCTGGTTTGACCTCCCCTATCCCCTGCTGGTCACGACCATGCTGTTCTGGGGCGGCAACGCCGTGGCGAGCCGGCTTGCGGTCGGCGAAATCTCGCCCTTCGCGCTCACGGCCTTTCGCTGGATCGGTGTCTGCGCGATCATGCCGGTGCTCCTCTGGCCGCAGATGAAGGCCCATGCGGCCGACCTGCGTGCGGGCTGGCGCTATATCCTCTTCACCGGCGTGCTCGGCTTCACCATATTCAACGCGTTGATGTATATTGCAGGGCATTCCACGACTGCGATCAATATCGGCATCATTCAGGGCTCGATCCCCGTCTTCGTGCTGATCGGCAGCGCGCTCGTCTATGGCACGCGCGCCGGCCCCGTCCAGATCCTGGGTGTCTGCATCACCATTCTGGGCGTCTTGGTGACCGCGACGCGTGGCGATCCGGACGTGCTCAAGACATTGGCCGTCGCACCGGGCGATGGCTGGATGCTGCTCGCCTGCCTGCTCTATGCCTCCTATACGGTCAGTCTGCGCCGCCGGCCGGCCATGCCCGGTCTGGTCTTCTTCACCGCCTCGGCGTTGGTCGCCTGCCTGATGTCGCTGCCGCTGCTTGCGATCGAAGCCGTCATGGGCAAGCTGGAAATGCCGACATATAGGGGCTGGCTGATTGTCGCCTTCGTTACAATCGGCCCCTCGCTCGTCTCGCAGATCTGCTTCCTGCGCGCCGTCGAACTGATCGGCCCGGGTCGCGCCGGCATCTTCGTCAATCTCGTGCCGATCTTCGCGGCCTTCCTGGCCGTGATCATTCTGGGCGAACCCTTCGCGGCCTATCACGGCGTGGCGCTCGCCCTCGTGCTGGGCGGCATCGTCATCGCGGAACGATTCGGCCGGCGCTAGGAAGCCATCAGCGCCACAGGCGGCGCGCGCGCAGGAACAGACGGTAGACACCCTCGAGCAGCAACGGCAAAGGCGGAACCGACAGGATACGAGCCAGGAGCGAGAGGCGCGGCACGCTCCGCCACAGGGCGAGAAAGGCACGCGCCCCGCTGACCAGCTCGCCGCGCCCGTCGCGCACATGGAAACGCGCCAGAGCCGCGTCGCGGTCGAGATCGGGCGCAGGCGCCTCGGGCCGCTCGCAGACATCGACAAAGGCGAGATCCTCGCCCGCCATGCGCCGGTAAACGTCAATCTCGCGGCGGCAGACAGGGCAGCCGCCATCGAAATAGACGATGCGGGCAGCGGCCGGATCGGTATCGGGTGCAAGTGTCGCGGTCATGATCGGGACATAGGGCGCCAGGCCGGACCGACGACCCGGCAAACGCTGCGGCGGATCAACCCGCCTGCCAGCAGCGCAGGACGTCCAGAGGCAGACGGCAAAAGGCCCGGCACATGGGCCGGGCCTGTTGCAGAGAACGTGGATGGGCTGTCAGGCCCCGATCAGAAGGCGAGGCGGCGTGCCCGCTTCACCATCGGGATCTCCTGGATCTTGCCGAGCACCTCGTCGGAAATGCGCTCGTCCACGGCAACGAAGCAGATGGCGTCTCCACCCTGCCGGTCGCGGCCGAGATTGAACGTCGCCACATTGACGCCGGCCTCGCCCAGCAGCGAGCCGAAGCGCCCGATGAAGCCCGGCTGGTCGGCATTGCGCACATAGATCATATGCGGCGCGAACTCGGCATCGACATTGATACCCCGGATCTCGACGATGCGCGGCTTGCCATCCTGGAACACCGTGCCGGCAGCATGGCGCGGCATGTCCTCGGCATCGACATTGATGAAAATCCGGCTCTCGAGATTGGTGCGCGCCTCGCGCTTCACCTCCTCGATCACGATGCCCTTCTCGCGCGCCGCGATGGGCGCCGAGACCATGTTGACGTCCGACAGGAAGGGCCGCAGCACGCCGTTGATGGCCGCTGCCGTGAGCGCGCGCGTATTCATCTGCGCGACCTCGCCCTCATATTCGATGCGGATCGCCTTGATCGGGGCTTCGGTAAGCTGGCCGAGGAACAGGCCGAGCTTGTCGGCGAGCGCCACGAAGGGCTTCAGGCGCGGCGCTTCCTCGGCCGAGATCGAGGGGAAGTTCACCGCATTCGTGATCGCGCCCTTGAGCAGGTAATCCGACATCTGCTCGGCAACCTGCAGCGCGACGTTTTCCTGCGCCTCGCTGGTGGAGGCGCCCAGATGCGGGGTGCAGATCACGTTGGGCAGCCCGAACAGCACGTTCTGCGTGGCGGGCTCGACCGTGAACACGTCGAAGGCCGCTCCCCCGACATGGCCGGACTTCAGCGCCGCCGCGAGCGCCTCCTCGTCGACGAGACCGCCGCGCGCGCAATTGATGATGCGCACGCCCTTCTTCGCCTGCGCCAGCGCCTGCGCATCGATGATGTTGCGGGTCTTCTCGGTCAGCGGCGTGTGCAGCGTGATGAAGTCGGCCCGGCGCAGGAGTTCGGCAAGCTCGACCTTCTCGACGCCGATTTCCATCGCCCGCTCGGGCGAGAGGAACGGGTCGAAGGCGATGACGCGCATCTTCAGGCCCACCGCGCGGTCAGCCACGATCGAGCCGATATTGCCGCAGCCGATCACACCCAGCGTCTTGTTGGTGATCTCGACGCCCATGAAGCGGTTCTTCTCCCATTTGCCGGCCTGCGTCGAGGCGTCGGCGGCGGGGATCTCCCGGGCGACGGCGAACATCATGGCGATGGCGTGCTCGGCCGTGGTGATCGAGTTGCCGAACGGCGTGTTCATCACGATCACGCCCTTGGCGGTCGCGGCGGGGATGTCGACGTTGTCGACGCCGATGCCCGCGCGGCCGACGACCTTCAGCCGGGGCGCGCTCTCCAGCAGCTTGGCGGTCACCTTCGTCGCCGAGCGGATGGCGAGGCCGTCATAGTCGCCGATGATCGCGGCCAGTTCGTCCTTGTCGAGGCCGGGCTTCACGTCGACCGCGACCC
>JBIPLL010000139.1:0-6649 GCA_044368425.1 Beijerinckiaceae bacterium | reverse complement strand
CATGGTCCTGAATTGTGACGATGGCACAGGCCGTGTAAGAAGCCCGCGTCGCGTCAACCGTCGGTGCCACCTTGTCCGTATCTACGCCGCTTCTCGATCGGGTCCGCATTCCGGCGGATCTGCGCCTCCTGCCGGAAAGCGATCTTCCGCAGCTCGCGGCGGAGCTTCGTGCCGAGACCATCGACGCCGTCTCGGTGACGGGCGGGCATCTGGGCGCCGGGCTCGGCGTCGTCGAGCTGACGGTTGCCCTGCATTACCTGTTCGACACGCCGCGCGACCGGATCATCTGGGATGTCGGGCACCAGGCCTATCCGCACAAGATCCTGACAGGGCGGCGCGACCGCATCCGCACGCTGCGCCAGGGCGGCGGGCTGTCGGGCTTCACGCGGCGGGCGGAAAGCGAGTACGACCCGTTCGGGGCCGCGCATTCCTCCACGTCGATCTCGGCCGGGCTCGGCATGGCGGTCGCGCGCGATCTGTCGGGGGGCGACAATAATGTCGTCTGCGTCATCGGCGACGGGGCGATGTCGGCAGGCATGGCCTATGAGGCGATGAACAATGCCGGCGCGCTGCATTCGCGCCTTATCGTCATCCTCAACGACAACGACATGTCCATTGCCCCGCCGGTCGGCGCGATGTCGAGCTATCTCTCGCGGCTCCTGTCGGGGAAGAGCTATCTGTCGCTGCGCGACATCGGCAAGCAACTGACAAGGCGGTTGCCCGCACGGCTCGACCGGGCGATCACGCGGGCGGTCGAGCATGCCCGCGGTTTCGTGACGGGCGGCACTTTGTTCGAGGAACTCGGCTTCCATTATGTGGGGCCGATCGATGGCCACAATCTCGACCATCTCCTGCCGGTGCTGCGCAATGTGCGGGATGCCGAATTCGGGCCGATCCTCGTCCATGTCGTCACGCAGAAAGGCAAGGGCTATGCTCCGGCCGAGGCGGCGGCCGACAAGTATCACGGCGTGACCACCTTCGACGTGATCACGGGTGCGCAGGCCAAGCCCAAGCCCAATGCGCCCGCCTATACGCGCGTTCTGGCGCAAGAGCTGATCGCCGCCGCGCGGGCCGACGACAAGATCGTTGCCGTCACCGCCGCCATGCCGTCGGGCACCGGGCTCGACCTGTTCGGGCAGGCCTTTCCCACCCGCACCTTCGATGTCGGCATTGCGGAGCAGCATGCCGTCACCTTTGCGGCGGGCCTCGCGACCGAAGGTTACAAACCGTTCTGCGCGATCTATTCGACCTTCCTGCAGCGCGGCTACGATCAGGTCGTGCACGATGTGGCGCTGCAGAACCTGCCGGTGCGTTTCGCGCTCGATAGGGCGGGTCTGGTGGGTGCCGACGGGCCGACACATGCCGGCAATTACGACATTGCCTATCTCGGTTGCTTGCCGAACATGACGATCATGGCCGCCGCCGACGAGGCGGAGCTGGTGCATATGGTCGCGACCGCCGCCGCGCATGACAGCGGGCCCATTGCCCTGCGCTATCCGCGCGGCGAAGGCGTCGGCTGCGAGATGCCGGAGCGCGGCGAGATCCTGCCGATCGGCAAGGGTCGCGTCGTGCGCGAGGGGTCGCGCGTGGCGATCCTGTCCCTCGGGACGCGGCTGGGCGAGGCGCTGAAGGCCGCAGACCAGCTTGAGGCGCGCGGGCTGTCGACCACGGTGGCCGATGCGCGCTTTGCCAAGCCGCTCGACGAGGGCCTGATCCTTGACCTTGCGCGCAGGCACGAGGTGCTGGTGACCGTCGAGGAGGGCTGCGTGGGGGGCTTTGGCAGTTTCGTCCTGCATCTGCTCGCCATGCGCGGGGCGCTCGATCACGGCTTGCGGGTGCGCACGCTCGTCCTGCCCGACAGCTATCAGGAGCAGGACAAGCCGGAGCGCATGTATGCGGAAGCCGGGCTCGACGCGGCCGGTATCGTGCGCAGCGTCATCGGCGCGCTCGAAAACACCGGGGCAGCCGGCGCCGTCGCGGCCATCCGGGCGTGAGCGAGGGCGATCCCGAAAAGAGCGATCCCGGACCGGCCACCCGGCAGCGGGCCGACCTGCTGCTGGTCGCACGCGGCCTTCTCGACAGCCGGGCGCAGGCGCAGGCCGCCATCGCGGCGGGGCTGGTGAGCGCCAATGGCCAGCCTGTGCGCAAGGCGTCCGAGATGCTGCCGCGCGATGCGGCGCTGACGGCACAGCCGGCCCACCCTTATGTCTCGCGCGGCGGCGTCAAGCTGGCCGCGGCGCTCGATGCATTCGGCTTCTCGCCGGAGGGCATTGCCTGCCTCGATATCGGTGCCTCGACCGGCGGCTTTACCGACGTGCTCCTGCGCCGGGGTGCAGCGCGGGTGGTCGCGGTCGATGTCGGGCATGGGCAATTGCACCCGCGCATTTTCGGCGACAGGCGGGTAATGTCGCTTGAGGGGCGCGACATCCGCTCGGTGACGCTTGACGAGATCGGCGGGCCTGTCGGCGCGGCCGTGATCGACGTGAGCTTCATCTCGCTGGCGCTGGTGCTGCCGGCCGTTGTGCCGCTTCTGTGCGAGGGCGGCTGGCTGGTGGCCTTGATCAAGCCGCAATTCGAGGTCGGGCGGAAATTCGCGCGTGGCGGGATCGTGCGCGACGACGCCGCGCGGCGAGAGGCCTGCAATCGCAGCCTCTCGCTGGCGCGCGAACTCGGGCTCGACATGAAAGACGTCATCCCCTCCCCGATCACGGGCGGGGACGGCAATGTGGAATTTCTGATGGGCGGCTGGCGGATCGGAATCGCGTCATGAACGGGACAATCGTCATCGAGCGGCTTGGGCAGCGCGGCGACGGGCTTGCGGCAGGGCCTGCGGGGGTGATTGCCGTTCCCGGAGCGTTGCCCGGCGAGACGGTGAGCGTGACGCAGGACGGCGAGACGGTCCGGCTGGCCAGCCTCGTCACGCGCAGCGAGGCACGGCGGGAGCCGTTCTGCCCCTATTACGGGCGCTGCGGCGGCTGCGTGGCACAGCACATGTCGCCAGAGCTGCAATCGGACTGGAAGCGCGGCCTTGTGCAGGACACGCTGTCGCGTGCGGGCATCGAGATCGAGGTTCCGCTTCCTGTCGATGCGCATGGCGAGGGACGGCGGCGCGTGACACTGCATCTGCGCTGGCAGGACGGCGCAGGCTGGATCGCCGGATTCATGGCGGCGCGGAGCCACGATCTTGTGCCGATCTCCACCTGCCCGGTGCTGGCGCCTGAACTGGCGCGGCAGGCTCCGACGGTGGCGATTGCCGTTGCGACAGCGACGGGCGCGCGCAACAAGCCGCTCGACATGGCCATCGTCCAGTCGAAGGCCGGGCTCGATGTCGATATTCGAGGGCTCGGCGCGCCGGGCGAGGGCCTGCGTCAGCGACTCTTCGCGGTTGCGGCGGCGCTCGATCTCGCGCGGCTTTCGGTGCATGGCGAGCTGATCGTGGAGCGCCGCGCGCCGGTGCAGCCCATTGCCGGGCTCGATGTCGTTCCCGCGCCCGGCGCGTTTCTGCAGGCAACGGCGGAGGGCGAACGCCTGATCGGTGCGGAGGTGGCGCGCATTCTCGCGGGCCGAAAGAAGGTCGCGGACCTGTTCTGCGGCTGCGGGCCGATCGCGCTGGCGCTGGGGCGGCAGTCTCGGGTCGATGCGTTCGACAGCGAGGCCGGGGCAATTGCCGCACTCGACCGGACCGTTCGCCATGCAGCCGGCCTCAAGCCGGTGACGGCGCAGAGGCGCGACCTGTTCCGGCGGCCACTGCTCGCGGACGAACTGAAGCCGTATGACGGCCTGTCGCTCGACCCCCCACGCGCGGGGGCCCTGGCCCAGGCGCAGGAAATTGCCCGCACCCGGCATGATCTGACGCTGGCCATGGTCTCCTGCGATGCGGGCAGTTTCGCGCGCGACACGCGTATTCTGCTCGATGCCGGGTTCAGGCTGACGAGCCTTCTCGTGATCGACCAGTTCCGGCACTCACCCCATGTCGAGATCGTGGCGGGGTTGCAGCGCGGGGGGCGGAAGGGATGAGCGGGGACGTTCTGGGGTCGATTGCCGGGATCGTCGGAGAGGCCCATTGCCTGAGCGATCCTGCCGACAAGGCGCCCTACCTGCGGGAATGGCGTGATCTTTATCAGGGGCAGGCGCTGGCCGTCGTGCGGCCTCGCTCGACCGACGAGGTGGCGCGGGTCGTGAAGCTATGCGGCGAGGCGGGCATCGCCATCGTGCCGCAAGGCGGCAATACGGGGCTCGTCGGCGGCCAGATTCCGATGGGCGAGCGCCCGGCCATCGTGCTGTCGCTGACGCGCATGAATTGCGTGCGCGATGTCGATGCCGACGGCGACACGATGGTGGTCGAGGCGGGCGTGACGCTTGCGGCGGCGCAGGAGGCGGCGGAGGCGGCGGGCCGGTTGTTTCCGCTGTCGCTGGCCTCCGAAGGGTCCTGCACGATCGGCGGCACCATCTCCACCAATGCGGGCGGCACGGCAGTGCTCGCCTATGGGACGATGCGCGATCTCGTGCTCGGGCTCGAAGTCGTGCTGCCCGACGGGCAGGTGCTCCACGGGCTGCGGCGGCTGCGCAAGGACAATACCGGCTATGACCTGCGCCATCTCTTCATCGGCGCGGAAGGCACGCTGGGCATCGTCACCGCGGCGGTGCTGAAGCTCTATCCCTTGCCGGCCGATCGGGTGACGGCCTGGTGCGGCCTCGACGATCCGGGCTCCTGCCTTGCCCTGTTCCGGCGGGCGCGGGCAACGCTCGGTACCGGCCTCACGACGTTCGAATTCATGTCGCAGTTCGGCCTTGACTGCGTCCTGCGTCATGCGCCGGGCTCGCGCGATCCGCTTGCTGGCCGCCATTCCTGGCACGTGCTGGTCGAGGTGAGCGGAACGGATGGTGCGACCCTGCGCGCCGCGCTTGAGGATGTGCTCGGCGCCGCGATGGACCGCGGCGAGGTTCAGGACGCCGTTCTGGCGGAGAGCGAGGACCAGCGCCTTGCGCTCTGGGATCTGCGCGAGCGCCTGTCCGAGGTGCAGCGCTTCGAGGGGGGCTCGATCAAGCACGATGTCAGCGTGCCCGTCCCCCGCGTACCGGACTTCATCGCGGCGGCCAATGCGGCGGTGACGGGGTGCGTGCCAGGTTGCCGTCCCCTGCCCTTCGGGCATCTGGGCGACGGCAATGTGCATTACAATGTCAGTCAGCCTGTCGGTGCGGACAAGGCGGCGTTTCTGGCACGGTGGACCGAGGTCAATTCCGTCGTCCACGGCATCGCCGCCGGCATGGATGGCTCGATCTCCGCCGAGCACGGGATCGGGCGCATGAAGCGCGATCTGCTGCCGGGCGTGAAGGACCCTGCCGCCCTCGACCTCATGCACCGGATCAAGCAGGCGCTCGATCCGCAGGGACTGATGAATCCGGGCGCGGTGCTCGGTCCGCGTGCGTGAGCCTCACTTGCGCCCCAGTTCGCCCTCGATCATGCGGCGATAACGGGCCAGTTCGGCGCCCGCGACATCCATGAAGGCGCGCACGCGCGGGCTGTGGCGCAATTCGGGATGGGTCAGCAGCCAGAGGCCCGTGGCGAAATCCGGGTCGGGCGAGCGCAGACGCATGAGGTCGGTCCGCCTGTCCGCGATGAAACAGGGCAGATGGCCGATGCCGACGCCCTCCTGCACCGCCTCCGCGAGCCCCAGCACCGTATTGACCTTGAGCCCGATGGCTTCGGGCGGGACGAGGCTGCGCGCATAGCGGGCGACCTTGAGATGACCGAGATTGTCGCCGAGCGCCACCCAGGCGGGCGCAGCGGCCAGGCGGCTTTCCGGAACGTCGCCTGTATGGCTTGCAACGATCTCCGCCCAATCCGCGCGCCGGCCGTAGATCGCCCACTGGATCGTGGCGACGCGCCGGCCGACCAGCGTCTCGGGAGGCGCGTCGGTCGCGCGGATCGCGACATCGGCATCGCGCTTCGACAGGTTGAGCGCCTGATTGGCGAGAACGACATCGAGCCGTATGGCCGGATATTGCGCGCGAAAAGCGGCCAGAACCGGCATCAGCAGGTTGGTCAGCAATGTGTCATTGGTGGTGATGCGCAATTCGCCCTGCGGCGAGGGCTCGCGGCCGGACAGGCGCAGCGAGAGCGCGTCGATGTCCTCCGCGATGCGGCTCGACAATGCGGCGATCTCCTCGCCGACAGGGGTCAGCACATAGCCGGTGCGATGCCGCTCGAAGAGCTTGGACCCGATGCGCGTCTCGATCTGTCCGAGCCGGCGAAACACGGTGGAGTGATTGAGGCCGAGTTGGTTGGCGGCCGATGTCAACCCACGCCCGTCGGCGATCGCCTTCACGAGGCGCAGATCGTCCCAGCCGATGGCCTGTCGGGATTCCATTCCGTCTCCTTGCGAAATTGCAATCGAACTGTTGCCTGACGCTATCTCGATTTGCGCGGGAACAGCAATATGTTCCAGCCACCGTTGGTGCCTGCCCTGAAGCGGAGCGTGCCGACGAACCGATTTTGTTCCGCCCGCCATCAGGCCGGGGGCAACCACACAGGAGAGACATGTGACGAAGGTTCTGGTGCTCTATTATTCGTCCTACGGCCATATCGAGACCATGGCCCATGCGGTTGCCGAGGGCGGACGCGAGGCCGGGGCCGAAGCGGTCGTCA
>JBIPLL010000624.1:0-5893 GCA_044368425.1 Beijerinckiaceae bacterium | reverse complement strand
CTTCAGGTACCTCATTATGCGCTTCACCGCTGTCCACGCTCGAGTAGTCGGCCATTGTTGAAATTGCGCAACGATATTCACCGCATATAGTATATCTGGTCGTGTTGCAATGGCAAACCACAATAAACCTCCAATCACTGACTTGTATTTCGGCTGATTCAATTTTGGTCCCATTGTCGCCTCTTCGAACTTTAAAGGCTATGTTTTTTACCTTCCATTTTTGGACAAATAAAACCAACACTACCTTAAAAAATGTCAAAAACACCCCGAAATTGTTTCGAAGTTGATTTTTTCGAAAACCTTGGCTGTAGAATACACTATGTTTGTTCACATGCCATTCTCTGTATCTTTTCATTCTTGTTGAATGCTGACACTTTTGATAACAAGTATATATAACAATTAATTTAATAAAGTTCTACGCCAAGTTATTCATTCCTTGCAAAAAAGTTATAGAGATTTGAAGTTTATTTCAGTGCTTCGGAAATGACCATTGCAACAAATTGGGAGAACCACCCTTCTACATCGTTCCAAGCAAGGTATGATGCATACATTCGTATTTGCCACACAACTGGAGCATAAAACTGATGCTTTGAGAAGAAAACCAGATTGTGGTTGTTGTAGCTTTCACAAGCAGAAGTTCCAAAAGGAACAAGCATGCCAATAATATGTGTTGTTGACCTCATGAAGGCATCAAGGATCTGGTGCACATATCCTGGAAGGCTTGGGTTCCAATTATCAACAAAATTGTAGAACCTCCATGCCTTCTTTCTGGCATCAACTTGGTCTGCATTTGGGTAATCGTGAAGAAGCTTTCGAATAATGGACTTCAGTTTTGAAGAAAGTCCTGGAAGGCTTGCAGGAAACTGTTGCTCCAATGCCTTAGCTTGCTTTTCAATATTCTTAAAAGCATGCCAAGTATCTCCTGCATCATAAACACCATTGTGCCTTGCGGCAACTACAGTATTTACTATAGCAGATGTTGATGAGCACTCATCATGGCAGACAATGCCTAAGAAATGTACTTAGAAAAGAGAATATTGTGGTGCATGTTGTGGTACCTATTGAGTTCAATTTTTCTGAAGCTAATGTCAGCGCAGCAAGAGTGCCTATCTTTTCTAAACACTTTGTTTCATCCTTCACTGAGGTATGCAATTTCGATCTGTACAGGATTCCCCATACTGGATCAAAAGGATTGAACTCATTTTGCAATGAAAATTCATCCTCATCAACTTCCTCTTCATCTCCTCCATGAAGGTGGTATCTGGAGATGTCAAGTGGAGGCGTGCTTGGAGCTTCTGTAAAAAACATATTAGAAATGAATGAATTCCAAAGTTTCGAAATGTCTGACCTTCTTCGAAATGTTGCAGAATATGCTGATTTTCATTTAGATCATCAATTATGAGTGGTGGAGTACTGGGAAGATTTCCTACAGCATGTGTTAAAAAAAAATATACAATATATCATTTTAAAAATCATCATACCTTCTTCGAAATATTGTGGAGGATTTGGAATCTCAACTTCCTCATGAGTACTTCCATCAGTGCTTCCACTTGTATCACCATGCAGGCTCGGAGTAGGAAAATCAACACTAACAGGGTACACACAAAGAGCCTTATTGAAAGGCACAGAAATTAGCACAGTGCAGGCATTTCTTGAGCGACTTTGGTGGCGCTGAGGTCTATTCCATTGAGTATCAATCAACAGATCAGTTTTTCCCCCTAAACTGTTGAGAAATTCAAATTGTCTTTCAACTTCTTCATCATAAAGTTGCTTCATGATGTTGGCAATGATAAGGTAGGCAGGTCTAGGAATGGCTGAGGAAACATGAGAGAAAGCTATATTAGAGTGAAAAATGTGCTACCTGGTAAGCATGGAAGTCCTTCTGCAGAAAAAAATCGAGCCATAGCTGATACTGTAGGGCAGAAGATGAAACGAGTCAAGGCAGTCCTAATTCCTTCAATCAACCACCCTGCAAACACCCCTTTCGAAATAGGCGCTGTGATCAGCAATTGGTTTCGAAGTGGCAAAACTGGCAAGCATCTGGTGCAGGTGTAGTTCAACTTCGAAATGTGAGGTCCTTTGGTTTCGAAGTCTATTTGAAGCTGTTTCGAAGAATGAACAAAAAGAAAAACACAGATGAATCAATAGGACTCACCTTGTTTTCACATTTAGTGCACTTGCGCTGTGACAACTGTCTCAACACTGAGAGGGAAACAATGTAATGCTGCTGGTTTTCAATGATGCACATCATCTCCATATTGTGAATCACCTTTGTCATGGGCTTTCTTGGGTTGCACAAATGGGGCATGGCTTTAACCAAGTCACAAGACTTGATGCTGGCTGACTTCGAAAATGAAAGGAGCTTTCCCAGGGCCTTCTTCTGCTGAATTTGAGTGCCTTGAAGAGGGACTTTGAAGTGGGAGAAGATGCCTTCATGATGAAGTTTGTTTTCCAAAGGAGCAGAAGGCAAGTAGGGCACACATACTTCTGGCTGAGGTGAATGATCTCTGCTTTCTGCTGGCATTTCCTTTAGTTCCTCCTTTTCTTCCTTCATGGCAAGGACACCATCTTGAGGAAAACTGCTGGCATCAAATTGAATTTTTTTAGCCTGCTGCCTTGCTGAAGAGTAGGTTTGAGACAGTTATTTAAAAAAAAATTAATTTCCAATAGGGTGGGTACCTGCTGACTCCTTCGAAACTGCAATACTCTCCAAAATGGCAGTTCGAAGCTCAGCTGCCATTTTCCCAGTAAGCAAGTATTCCTTCCTTCCTTTTTTCCCCTTTTTTACAGAGGTAATGATGTGAAGCAATACTTCAATGGAAATCCAAAGATGATTTCCATCATCTGAAGATGCTGCAATTCCAGCTGACTTGGCTAACTTTGAAAAGTACTCGAAGTCAGACCCAAGATAGAAGCAATTCTGCTCTTCAAGGAGATATTTTTCAATTTTCTCCACATTACTGGCAGCATTTCTGTGGAGTGCCTCACAGAAAGAGGTAATAGAGTAATATTTGCACTCTCTGACAATGCTGCTGAGCTCATAGTTCATAAACCATGAGGTATCCATGAAGTGTTACGTTTCGAAATGTAACGTTGTGATACCTTCGAAAACTTCGAAAACACCTATTCCTACCAACACTTAAATTTTAGTGTATAAGTTACATTTGAAATCAAAAATACCCTACTACTTTCGAAAAGCACTTCCGAAATGGAGACAGCAGTTTCGAAACACAGAAGTGTGTACACTTCAAAGCCTGCAGCATGTATTCATACAGACCACTTCATGGGTGTGGACTTTGATAGCATTTCTGAAGGTGACCTCCCCCCACAACTAAATATGGAGAGGTTTGCCAATTTGAAAGCTTTCTATTTCCACCCAGGTAGCTTAATTTTTTGTGTCTGATCTGCAGGCTTAGGGTTATTAAAGACCTTGAAGTAATGTGTGGGCATATAACTTCCCTTCAGAATACTAGGGTGAACACTATTGCTGCTGAATACTGTTTTTCCATTGGATATACCATCAATGTTCAGGGAAAGCGAGGTTTCGAAACTCCACACAACATTCCTGAGAGGGCTGGGTACTACGTTTGCACCAAGGACCCACTTGAAAGAACACTCCCTAGGTGGAAGAAATCACTCTGGCTGAAAGCAAGGGAGTTGCTGAATTTGTATGATCCTGACTTTGCTGCTGGAGAATATGTCGTCCAATTTTCAAAAATGTCATCCACTTCTCATTCATGCAAGATGCATGAGGACAGCAAGGACATTGGGCCACAGTACATAATGTACTTAGGCAATTACAGAAATGCCATTCTGCAAGCATTTGATCAAGTCGGGAAATCATATAGATGCTTTTCGAAACCATATTTGATGTTGAAAGTTGATGG
The DNA here is from genome assembly GCA_044368425.1 of Beijerinckiaceae bacterium. Classification (GTDB taxonomy): domain Bacteria; phylum Pseudomonadota; class Alphaproteobacteria; order Rhizobiales; family Beijerinckiaceae; genus JBIPLL01. The sequence continues at coordinate 2,006 of JBIPLL010000624.1, read as the reverse complement.
TCGTCTGAAGCATAGGGTCTTGATGGAAAATTTCACTGGCATCAGATATGCTGTCATCTTCTACAAAATGTATGACTTCAGACAGCCTTTTCTGGCTCCTCTGTTTTTCCCACCTGTGTATTTGTAAAAACTCTTTCCCAATAAAAAATGTAAAAAAAGGGTAAAGGGAAAAGAAATTTTTATTCTTTTTCTCAAGTGAAAAGAAAAAGATGGGAAAGAGGAGGAGGTGGAGATCAGAACATCTCTTTCTCCACCAAGGCATCTCCACAAATCTTGTGCACCTTTTCAAGTGCCTCTCGAAGGTTGCTGTTCTCACTAGAAATCTTCTCTGCAGCAATCCCCTGAGATTCTGCCTCTATCAGCTGCTGCCTCAGCATCTTCACTTCCAAGTCCTTCTGACTCAACTCAACATCCTTCTGAGCCAGCTCCTTCTTCAACCTCTTAGCTTCCTCTTCTAAAGTCTTCAGCTGAAGGCGAGTCGGCTGGGTAGCTGGAGCCTGTGCTGCTTCAGCCTCTGAAAGCTGCTTTTTCAATTTCGAAATCTGTTAGGAAAGATTTAGTAAAGAATTTGAACAAAAAATAGCACAAACCTTCTCTTGTTGGTCTCTGATGGTCTCCTTTGCCCGCTGCAACTCAGAGGAATCTGCCTTTGAGTGAGGAGACTCTGTAAGGACAGTTTTAAAAATGGAGGCCAACTCAGCAGCTGAGAGCTGCCCAACTTGAGGTTGAGCACTTTCAGAGGGCAGCAGTTGAGAGCCCTGGAAAGAAAATGAATAAACAAGCAAAATGAACACAAAAACAGACCTTTGGTGGTGGGGTCCTCATAACATCAGGTTGAGCTTCTTTCCTGGCACGTTTTTTGTCGTTTCCTCCTTCCGAAACTGTAGCATCTGCGAAAAAATAAGTTTCGAAATATTTCAAAAGACATGAAAATCAAGATTACCTTTCCTTTTCTTTTGGATAACCTGCTGTTTATCCACTGCTGGAGGTGATGCAGCTACGTCCAAAACAGCTATATTATTTCAAAATATTTAGCTTAAAAATAAATATGAAAAATCAATAATTTCATATCCATACCTGTTGTTTTCTTCTTCGAATTGCCTTTCAGGAGAGGTAGAGACTTCGAAACTGATTTCGAAGGCTTTGTTTTGACATAAGTGACTTCATCTATGAAAAATATATGAGAGAAGCAGCACACTTAAAAAAATAAATGCATGCAAACCTTTGTTCACTTTGAAAGCAACTGAAGGCTTACAAAACCAGCAGTATTTGAACTGCTGGTAATTTCCCTCCCCCCAGACCAGATGTTTGAAGAAGTCCTCCTGTTGGCAGATATCCGCAAAGGGAAAGTCAAACTCCCCAGCATCACACTTGTCACTAATCTGGGGGGCAAAGAGGGTATATTTTTCCCCAATGGAGCCCATCATCTACTTTCGAAGTTAGAAATATTAACAAAACATACAAAAAATCAACTAACCTGATATATGTCGCATTTGTGGAGTCTTGGGATTGGGTCACCAGATTTCTCCCACATTGAATATGCAGCTGCAGGGCTTGCCATTTCAGAAACTTCCTGAAGTCAAGAAATGAAAAAAAATTTTCAATGAAAAAAGAACTCTACCATGCAGCCACGCTCCACTTGACAAATTCCACAGGTTGCCTGTGGCTTGCCTCGGCTAAGCGAAACGACAAGGAGAACATCCCGCACCAGGAAGATAGGTGGAAGTGCCACTTTGGTATCAGGCTCCTTCAGGAACTCTTGTGTTTCCTTCTGAAGATCCTGATACCCACCTTCAATGAAGGCCTCTGCATCATGAGAGTACAGAAGTGGCTGAAAGAGAGCAAGTGCACCCCGATTATCATTGTCCACAACTGCAGCCAATCTGTTTTGATGTGTCAGTGTGGTTGAAAAATTTTCATAAAAAATTCTTGCCTGACTATTGGTGGACCATAGATGCTCTTCGACCAAGCTTTGAAAATGTTCTTGGTCCAATCGGAAGATCCAT
>JBIPLL010000138.1:0-6679 GCA_044368425.1 Beijerinckiaceae bacterium | reverse complement strand
AAATATCCCTGCTGCTATGCGCTTCACCGCCCCATCGACGCGCTGATCGAACTGCGCCGCCGCCACGCGATCTCGCCCGACAGCGTGGCGCAACTTGTCTGCCGCGTCGCGCCCGGAGCGCTGCGGCCGCTCATCCACGACCGGCCGACGACGGGGCTCGAGGCGAAGTTCTCGATGGATTACACGCTCGCCGCCGGCATGCTCGATGGTCAGTTTGACCTTGAGGCCTATGGCGATCGGGGACCGAACCGGCCCGGTATCGCGGATCTCTATCCCCGCATCAGCAAGATCGAGGACCCGCGCTGCTATGGCGACGAGGGTCCGGCGAGCGGACGCAGCGCCGGAACAGTCGGCTTCGTCGAGGTCGAGATCCGGCTCCGCGACGGCACGACCGATTGCGTGCGCATCGACCGCCCGACCGGCTCGCCCGGCAAGGATCTGACCTGGGACGACCTGATGGCGAAATTCGCCGATTGCGGCCGGGAGGCCGGACTCGACGCGGACGCCATCGACGCCGCCCGCACGCGCTTTGCCACCCTTTCCGACGCCCCCGACATTCATGCCGCACTCAAGACGCTGGCAAGGAGCGACAAGTGACCGTCGACATCGCCATGACCGGCCACGTGATGACGATCACGCTGGACCGCCCCGACCAGCTCAACGCCGTCGATCCCGAGACGCGCGCTGCACTTCTGGCGGCTTGGGATCGTTTCCGCGAGGACGACGACGCCTGGGTCGCGATCCTGACCGGACGCGGCCAGAAGGCTTTCTGCGTTGGTGCGGATCTCAAGAAGACCATGCCGCCGCAGGGCAGCTTCGCCGCGACGCATTTCAGCGCCGCAGGGCAGGACGAGCTGTGGCGGCCGATGCGCAACCTCTGGAAGCCGATCATCGCGGCGATCAACGGCTATGCCTTTGGTGGCGGGCTTGAACTGGCACTGGCCTGCGACCTGCGCATTGCCTCGACCAATGCCGTCTTCTCGCAATCCGAGGTCAAGGTGGGCTCGATGGTGGGCGCGGGCGGCGCGATCCGCCTCATGCGCGCCGTGCCCGAGGCGATGGCCATGAAGATGCTGCTCACCGGCATGAAGGTGGATGCACGCGAGGCCCTGCGCGTCGGCCTGGTCAGCGACCTGTTCGAACCGGACGAACTGCCGACCAAGGCGATGGAACTCGCGCAGGAGATCTGCCGTAACGCCCCGCTTGCGGTCCGCGCCACCAAGATGGCGGCCGTGCTTGGCCAGTCGATCCCGCAGGATCAGGCGCTTGAGGTCGAGCGGCTGCTCTGGGGCCTGTTGCGCAACACCGAGGACCGGCTCGAAGGCCGTCGGGCCTTTGCGGAGAAGCGTCCCCCGCAATGGCGCGGCGCATGAGCCCGTCGCGTCAGCCCTCACAGATCGGCATACGTTGCGTCGTCATGCGCGGCGGAACGAGCAAGGGCGTCTTCTTCGCGCAAGCGGACCTGCCTTCCGACCAGCGGGAGCGCGAGCGCGTCATCCTTGCCGCCATGGGCAGCCCAGATCCGCGCCAGATCGACGGGCTGGGCGGGGCCGACCCGCTGACGAGCAAGGTCTGCATCATCGGGCCGGGCGCGGCGCATGGCGCCGATTGCACTTATACCTTCGCGCAGGTCGGCATCGACGAGCCCTATGTCGCGCTGTCCGGCAATTGCGGCAACCTGTCGGCGGCCGTGGGTGTCTACGCGATCGAGGAGGGACTGGCTCCCGCCGTGGAGCCAGAGACGGTCGTGCGCATCTGGAACACCAATTCCAGCCGGATGCTGATCGCCCGGGTTCCTGTCATCGACGGTGCGCCGGTCATCGACGGCGACTATGCGATTGCAGGCGTGCCCGGAACCGGCGCGGAGATCCGCCTCGACTATTCGCGGACCGCAGGCGCGACGACCGGTGCCGTGCTTCCCAGCGGAAAGCCGGTCGACCGTCTCTTCGTGCCTGAACTTGGCCGCGAGATCGATATTTCCATCGTCGATGTCGCCAAGGCGACCTGCTATTTCCACGCCCGCGAGGTCGGGCTTGCGGGCACCGAGAGCCCCGACGCCTTCACCCCCGAAATTCTCGACCGGTTCTGGGCGATCCGCAATGCGGCGGCCCGGCATGTCGGCCTTTCACCGGAATCGCGCCTGCCGCATCCGGTTTCGGTGGCCGCAGCCGCGCACTACCGCAATTTCATGACCGGCGAGACGGTCCCGGCCGATGCCGTCAGTTTCGTCGCGCGGCGCGTCCTTGGCCCACCGCCTCGGCTTCACAAGGCCTTCGCATCGACCGGCGCGGTCTGCACCGCCGCCGCGGCTGTCATTCCCGGCACGGTGGTGCACGCCGTCGCGCGCCCGCCATCCGACGGCATCGTGCGCATCGGCCACCCGACCGGGGTCTTTCCGGTTCGGATCGCCCTCGACACTGGGGGCAACCTGACGGAAGCATCCTATTCGCGCACGGCCCGCCGCATCCTCGAAGGCACGGTCTACATCAGCCGCGCCCGTCACGCTCTAGCCCCGCAGGACAAGTCATGCTGAGCCGCTTTCCGACCGGCAAGGATTTCTGGGCGGGCCTGACCTTCATGGTGCTTGCCGGCCTTGCCATCCATTTCAGCTCGGATCTCGCGCTGGGCACCGCCCGCCGCATGGGGCCCCGATACTTCCCGCTTCTTGCCGCCAGCGGCCTGATGATCGTCGGGGCTGTGGTCGCGATCACCGGTCTGATCCGGGAGGGCGAGAAGGTCGAGCGCATCGCCGTGCGGCCCTTCCTTGTGCTCGTCTCGGTCCTGCTCTTCGCCTTGCTGCTACGTTCCCTCGGCCTCGTCGCGGCCATCGCGGCACTCGTCGGTGTCGCCAGTTTCGCGGGAGGACGCATCCGCCTCGTCGAGATCCTGATCCTGGCAGCAGGCCTCTCCGCTTTCGCGGGAATCGTCTTCGTCTGGGGCCTCGGGCTCCCGCTCCAGTTCTGGCCCGTTTGACATGGATATTCTCGCAAGCCTCGCCTTCGGCTTCTCGGTCGCACTGACGCCCGAGAACCTGCTCTATTGCCTGATCGGAACGGTCCTCGGCACGCTGATCGGCGTGCTGCCGGGTCTCGGGCCCACTGCCACGATCTCGATCCTGCTGCCGATCACCTTCGGCCTGCCGCCGGCCGCTTCGATGATCATGCTGGCCGGCATCTATTACGGGGCCCAGTATGGCGGCTCGACGACCTCGATCCTCGTCAATCTGCCGGGCGAGGCTTCCTCCGTCGTCACCTGCATCGACGGCTATCAAATGGCACGGCAGGGCAGGGCAGGGCCGGCCCTCACCATTGCCGCCATGGGCTCCCTGTTTGCGGGCGTGGTCGGCACGCTCTGCCTCGCGCTGCTTGGCCCGCCTCTGGCCGAAGTCGCGCTCAATTTCGGCCCGGCCGAATATTTCTCGCTGATGGTTCTGGGCCTGATCGGCGCGGTCGTGCTCGCAAGCGGTTCGGTCCTGAAGGCCGTCGGGATGATCTTCGTCGGGCTCGTCCTGGGCTCGATCGGGACCGACGTGAACACGGGCGTCGCCCGCTTCTCCTTCGGCTTCCACGAGCTCGGCGACGGGATCGACTTCATCGTCGTCGCCATGGGTATATTTGGCCTCGCCGAGATCATGCGCAATCTCGAAACGCCGGAGAACCGCGAGGTTCTCATGCAAAAGATCGGCAAGCTGATGCCGAACCGCGACGAGATCCGCCGGTCGATCCCGGCGGTGCTGCGCGGCACGGCCATCGGCTCGGCGCTCGGCGCGCTGCCCGGCGCCGGCGCGGTCATCTCATCCTTTTCGGCCTATGCCCTCGAAAAGAAGATCTCGCGCGAGCCGGAGCGCTTCGGAAAGGGCGCCGTCGAGGGTGTCGCTGCCCCTGAAGCGGCCAACAATGCCTGCGCCCAGACCGCCTTCATCCCGCTTCTGACGCTCGGCATTCCCGGCGGTGCGGTGACGGCCCTGATGCTCGGCGCTCTCATGATCCAGGGCATTGCGCCGGGTCCGCAGGTCATGACGCGTAACCCCGACATCTTCTGGGGCCTTATCGCCAGCATGTGGATCGGCAACGTCTTCCTCGTGATCCTGAACCTGCCGATGATCGGGATCTGGGTGAAGCTGCTGCGGGTGCCCTATCGGTTCCTGTTCCCGGCGATCCTGCTGTTCTGCTGCATCGGCGTCTTCAGCCTGCACAACGCCACGTTCGACCTCATCCTGATGGTGATCTTCGCCGCCTTCGGCTACGCCTTGCTGAAATTCGGCTGCGAGCCGGCCCCGATGCTGCTCGGCTTCATCCTCGGGCCGATGATGGAAGAGAACCTTCGTCGCGCGCTGCTGCTGTCGCGCGGCGATCCGATGGTGCTCGTCACACGGCCGATCAGCGCCTCGATCCTGGCCCTGTCCCTGATCCTGATCTGCATGATGCTGCTGCCCGCGCTCGGCAGGCGACGCAAGGAGGTCTTCGCCGACAGCGAGGACTGACCGCTTCGGCGAGCAAGCCGCGATGCTGCGCCGCAAAAACCAGTCCCGCAGCGCATTCTTCGTCTCGGGAATGTGAAACTTGCATTGGCTCCAGACCGGGTCTGCCTCTCGACATTGGAGCGGATCCATGACTGAGATTGTATACGCCCGCATCCGATGGGATGCAGGCTAGGCCTTTGGGGGAAACGATGGTCGCTTTCAAATTGAACGGCCGGGACGTCCGCGCGGACGTACCCGACGATTCGTCGTTGCTGTTCGTGCTGTCGAACGATCTCGGCATCAACGGCGTGAAATATGGCTGCGGGAAGTCGCAATGCGGCTCCTGCACGGTGCTGATCGACGGCGAGCCGATCCGCTCCTGCGCCACCAAGGTGTCGGCTGTCGCTGGCCGCTCGGTGACGACGCTCGAAGGGCTCAGCCAGAACGGCAAACCGAGCCGGCTGCAGCAGGCCTTCATCGATGAGCAGGCCGCCCAGTGCGGGTATTGCACCGCAGGCATGATCGTGCAGGCCCAGGCGCTGCTCGACCGCAACCCCACGCCGACCGATGCGGATGTCCGCGCTGCGCTCAACGGCAATCTCTGCCGCTGCGGCTCGCAGAACCGAGTCGTTCGCGCCGTCCTGCGCGCCGCGAAGGAGGCCTGATCATGACCACGAAACTCTCCGAAATGACGCAGACCGACCGTCGCGGCTTCCTCAAGGGAGCCGGCTACGTGGCAATGGCCTTCGCCATTCCAATGGGCGATGCGATCTCCCAGACGGCCGCGCCCGAAAAGCCCCGCCTGCCGGGCGACATGCAGCAGAACCGCATGCTCAGCGCGTGGCTGCGGGTCAATGCCGACGGCACGGTGACGCTGCTTGTGGGCAAGGTCGAGCTTGGCCAGGGCATTCTGACGGCGGTAGCCCAGATCTGCGCCGACGAGCTCGACGTGAACATGGAGCGCGTCAAGATCATCTCGGGCGACACCTTCCTCGTGCCGAACGAAGGCACGACGGCAGGTTCGTTCTCCATGCCGAACTGCGCCCCGGCTGTCCGGCAGGCCTCGGCCGAAGTGCGCGCGCTGCTGGTCGATCTTGCCGCCCAGAAGCTCGGCAAGCCGGCCGATGCGCTCAAGGTCGAGGACGGCACGATCACCGGACCCGATGGCGTCAAGGCGACCTATTGGGAACTGACAAGCGGCCTCTCGCTCGAGCGGGAAGGCACGGGCCAGGTCAAGCCCAAGCCGATTTCGGCCTATCGCTATGTCGGCAAGGAGGTTCCCCGCCTCGATCTCCCGGCCAAGATGATCGGCCAGCCCGCCTTCATTCAGGACATGCGCCCCGAAGGGGTGCTTTATGGCCAGGTCGTGCGTCCCCCGACCTACAAGGCGAAACTGGCCTCGGTCGATACAAGCGGCGTCGAGAAGATGCCGGGCGTCGTCAAGGTCGTGCGCAACGGCTCGTTCCTCGGCGTGATCGCCAATCGCCAGGAACAGGCCATCGCCGCCGCCGCCGCGCTGAACGCCGCCGCGAAATGGGACGTGGAGAAGGGTCTTCCCACCCATGACGGCATGCCGGAATGGCTGCTCAAGACCAAGCCCGCGCGCGTCATCGAGACCCGCAACACACCCCGCCAGGGCGGCGAGCCGGCTGCCAAGACGATGGAGGCGACCTATTATCGCCCCTATCACATGCATGCCTCAATCGGGCCCTCGACCGCCATCGCCACGATGGGCGCCGACGGCCTCCTGACCATCGACACGCACAGCCAGTCTGTCTTCGAGACCTCGCAAGCCATCGCGAAGATGCTCGAGATGCCGGCGAACAAGGTGCGTTGCCGCCATGTCCAGGGTTCAGGCTGCTACGGCCATAACCTGGCTGACGACGCGGCCGCCGATGCGGCTCTTCTTGCCGTGGCGCTGCCCGGCAAGCCGATCAAGCTGCAATACAGCCGCGAGCAGGAACATCGCTGGGAACCCTATGGATCGGCCATGGTCATGAAGACCACGGCCGGTCTGGACAAGGACGGCAACATCCTCGACTGGAAGATGGAGCTGTGGTCCACCCCGCACGGCACGCGCCCCGGCGGCCAGCCCGGCAACCTGCTCTCGGCCCGCTACCTCGAGAAGCCGTTCCAGCAGCCGGTTCCCGCCAATGGAGGCGCACCGAACTTCTCGGCCGACCGCAACGCCATCGCGCTCTATGATTTCGCCGGCCA
>JBIPLL010000137.1:0-6696 GCA_044368425.1 Beijerinckiaceae bacterium | reverse complement strand
CGAACATGCCGGAGACGAAGCCGACTGCGGCACCGAGCGCCAGGATGAGCAGCAGGCTCACCGGCATTTCAGCAATGGGCAGGTAGATCTGCACGTCGCTCCCTTCGCGCTGGAACGCGCACCACACAGAAAGATGCCGCCCGCTCGCAGATGCGAACGGGCGTTGAGGCGCTCATTTTCCGCAAGTACAAGTTGAGGGCAACAGCGCAGTGCGGCCCCGGCAGTGAAATTTCCGGGCGCAGAACCGAATCAGGAGCGGGGACTCTTGATCGGCTTTGCCGAGCCGGTCGGGATTTCCAGCGCCGGAGCCACGAGCATCTCGTTCGCGGCCTTGTCCAGCGGCTTCGGCTGGTAAGCGCCCAGCCGCACCTGCGCCGCCGCCAGATCGGTCGGCGAGAGCTTCTGCCCGACCTCGTCGCGCTTGCGGCCGGCATCCTCGTCGCCCTGGCGGGCGGCGATGGCGAACCAGCGCCAGGCTTCGACCAGGTTCTGCTCCGCGCCCAGACCGCGGGCCAGCAGCACACCGAGATTGAACTGGCTGTCCCGCACACCGTATTCGGAGGCTTGCGTGAACCAGAGCACCGCGCCCGCATAGTCGGGACGACCGGTAGCAGCCCCTTCCGCGAGCAGGACGGCGAGGTTGTGCATCGCCTTGGCATTGCCCTTCTGCGCAGCGCGCTCATACCATTGGCGCGCAAGGCCGGCATCGCGCGGCAGGCCGGACCCCTTCTCGTAGAGGGATCCCAGACGATACTGCGCGGGCGCAAGCCCTGCGGCAGCCGCCTTTTCGAGGATGCGCGCGGCAAGGCGCGGGTCGCGCGGCGCTCCGCGCCCCTCGGCAAGGCGCGCGGCAAGCTCCAGGACCGCGCCCGGCTCGCCGGCCAGCGCGGCGCGGCGAAGGCCTGCCGTTCCCGCATTGGCAGGAAGCTCGCCGATATCCGACATGCCGGCGATGCGCACAGGCGAGGAGGCAGAGGGAGCCTGTTCGGCTGCGGTGGCGGCGGGCTGGAGCGGTGCCGTGGGTGCCGGCAGCGGAGCGGCGACCGGTTCGCGCGCCGGCTGGTCGGGCGCCGGCGTGATGCGACCAACGGCAGCGGGGTCGAGCGGGATCGAACGGCCGTCCTGCAGGCGGGTCTCTTGCAGACGCGCGTCCTGCGACTGGCTATCCAGCTTGACACCTCCCGGTGCCGCCTTGGGCAGCAGCGATTGCATGTCAAGCGCCCGGCGCGCTTCCTGCGGCGGCAGAGAGGCGGTGGAATCCGGCCCCTGCAGCAGCGCCAGACCCCGCTCATAGGCGCGCGATCCGGCCGGGGGCAGCAGGCCCTGCACGTTGCCGGCAGGCGGGGTGGAGGGGGTCGCCGCCGGCGCGCCTTCCGGCACGGACTGGACCGGGTCCTCACGCAGCAAGTTGCTGCCGAGCTGGATGGCGCCCCATGTCAGGACAAGCGCGGCCATGCCGAGCAGGAGCGGCTTGCGGCGCGCATTGAGGGTGTGGAGCAGCCCTTTCAGGCCAAGAGGCTTCGAGACGACGCTCTGGACACCCGGGCGCGCGCCCTCTCCGGCGCGGAGATCCGCCGGATCCCCGGCAGAGGAAAGCGCTGTATCGACCGTCGCCGCGGAGGCGAGTTCCGGCTCGGTCCGCTCCGGACCCGCCTGCGCCGACGCACGCGCATTCCTGGCCTTGCCTTCGGCAGCCGGATCGGGGCGGCGGCTCGTCAGGCCGGCAACGCGGCCCATCAGGCCGGGCTTGCGGGCAGGCTCGGACGCCGCTTCAGCGGCGGCGGCCTGGGCGGCACGACGCGCGGCTGCGATGAAGCTCGCCTTCACATCCTGCGCATCGGCATTGTCGCGGGATGCCGGCGCCTGATTGCGCGCGGCCGGCCGGCCGCTGCCGGGTTCGAGCGGCACATCGGGCCGCCCCGGCGCCCTCGGGGCATCCTGCGCGACGGCTGCGTTCGGAGCGACCGCTTCGGAGCGCGCCGGCGCGGGAGTGGGCGCAGGCGCGGGGGTGAGCGGGGGGGCGACGGGAGGCGGCGCGACACGGCTGGACCCGACCAGAGCCGTCAGCGCCGTCTGGACGCTGGCCTGGGTCGCGGCAGATGACAGCGGCGCCTCGCGCTCCATCTCCCGGTCCACCTGCGGCGCGCGCGGCGTCAGGGCCGGCGCGACGGCAGCAACGGCGGGCGCAGGCGGACGGCTGATCTCGCGCTCCATCTGCGCGAGGCGGTCGAGAAGCTTGTCGAGCGTGCCATGCACGCTGTTGAGCGTGTTGCGGGTCCGTTGCTCGGCCTCGGCCTGGGCGGCCCGCAATTCGCCGAGATGACGCACGATAGGTTCGCCATGGGCCGGCGAAGCGTCGATTGCGCGACCTTCGAGCGCTTCCGCGACGGCGCGGCGGGCGGCCTCGCGCGTTTCGTGACCCAGATGGTCGATCCGCGCAGCGAGATCGCTCATCGCCTTTTCGAGCGGAGCCAGCTGGCGCGAGGGGGCAGGATCGTCGAGCTGGCGCGAGAGGGTCGCAACCTGCTGCTCGAGCGCATCAAGCGCGGATGTCGAGGCGCCGGGGCGCTGCGCCTCTTCCATGCGCTTGACGAGCGTCGACAGAAGATGTTGCAGCTTGGGATCGGCAGCCTGCTGGGGCTGGGCGAGGCTCGCCTCGACACGGGCCGCGAGCATGTCGATACGCGTGGCGAGATCCTCGGCCGAGCGGTCGCGGGTCTCGATACGGGCCGCCAGCATCTCGATTCGGTCGGCGAGCGCCGGAGATACGGGCTCCTGGCGGCGATCAAGTCGCTCGGTCAATTCCGCGAGCCGGGCGGCGAAGTCGCCTTCCGTCTCGGGTTCGCGCGAATCGAGGCGGGCCAGAAGCTGGTCGATGCGAACCGACAGGTCGTCGCCCTGGCTTTCGGGCCGGGCATCGAGCTTGCGGGCAAGGCTGTCGAGGCGCTTCGTGATGTCCTCGTGGCCGGCGTGACCGGGGACGGGGAGAACCTCGAGCTTCTCGGAGAGCTGGTCGATCCGCATGGCGAGATCGTCGGTCGCGACCGTCACCGGGCGGCTGAGGCTTTCGTCGAGCTTGGCGGCGAGGCTGTCGAGGCGGCTGGTCAGGGCCGCGTCGATATTCGCCGGGGCGCGGGCCGCGCGGGTTTCCTCCGCGAGCAGGTCGATCCGACCGGACAGGGCGCCAAGCTCGTCGCGGATGGCGGCGACCATTTCGACGGCGCCAGGCTCGGACGGTGCGCTTCCGGCGCGGGCCGGGCGGCTCTTGAGACCGGAGCGGATATCCTCGACCGCCGATTTCAGCGCATCGAAGTCATTGGCATCGATCTGACGCGAGCCGATCTGCCCGACCGCGACCGAGACACGGGCCACCTCGCGGGTCAGCTCGCGCAGCTTCTCCTCTTGCGCGCCATCGGCGACGAGGCTGCGCAGCTGGGCGATCTCGGCGGCGAGTTCGCGGCCGATCTGGTCGACATGGCGGGGATCGGCGCCGTCCTCCAGCGTCTCGATGGAGCGGGCAATGGCGCGAACCTCGCGCGCCAGCTCGTTCTCGCCGTCAGCCCCCAGCATCGTCGAGAGGCGACGCACATCGGCCTGGAGGCGCTGGATCGGGTCGAGGATGGAATCGGTCAACCCGCCGAGGCGGCCGTCGAGCAGGCGCTGGCCCAGATCACGCACCGCGCTTTCGAGTGCGTCCACCGTATCTCGCGAGGCCACGCGGCCCATGGCCTCGTGCAGGCGGGCAACCTCGTCCTGCAGCTCACGGGAGGCGGGGGAGGGCTCCCGGAGCGTGTCGAGCCGGGCATTGATCTGCGCCATGTCGGTCTTGAGGCCGCGCAGGATCTGATCCTGCACCATGGAGCGCAGGTCCGGGCCGCGCGTTTCGCCGCGACGCCGGGCCAAAGGGGGCGCGACCGGCAGGTCATGGTCGATATCGACCTCGCCAATTTCGTCCTGACGCTGGCGGATTTCGGCGACCGCATCGCCGAGCATGTCGCGGCGCAGGGGGCGGCGGGCCGGGGTCTCGGCAAGGCGGGTGGCAATATCGGCAAGACGGCCCTCGAAGCCCATCAGGGTCTGTTCAAGCCGCGCAAGCTGCGGAGGGTCAGCCTGCGTCTTTGCCAGCTTGCGGATCTCGCCCTCGATGCGCTCCATCGCGGTCCAGACCGGCTTCAGGGCGGGTTGCGAGCCCTCGCCCATGCGCTGCTCGATCTCGTCGAGGCGGCGGGTCATCAGGTTGAAAGCCTGGCCGAACACGGTGCTGGCGCGCTCCTGCCGGTCTTCCGACTGGCGGGCCGCCTCGGTCCAGCGCTCGTCGGCGCGCTCCATCCAGCGCGCGACCGAATCGAGGGCCTGGGCTGTCTTGAGCGAGCTGTCGCGCATGCGCCGCTCGCTCTCGGCCGCGGCAGCGGAGACGATGGCCTCGACATCGGGATAGACGGGCTCGGGCTCACGCAGGGCGGTCTGGGTCTGGCGGTCGCGCTGCAGGCGGGTCAGGCGCTGGGCAACCTGTTCGAGCGTCTCGGCGACCGGGCCGCCGGGATCGTTGCGGAAGCTGTTATCGGCGCGCTGGGGATAGGCGCGGGCGGGCGCACGCCCGCTCTGGTCCACGATGGTCTGGCTCAACCATTCGCCCAGGGTCATGCCGGCGCGGCGCGCGGCTTCCTTCGCCGCCTCGCGCGCTTCCGGCTCGAGGCCGTCGAGGTTCCACTGGACCTTCTGTCTCATCACCGCGCTCGCTGCCGGGTCAGTGTGACGAAGCGGCCCGGCGGGGCCACCCCAGGCATCCGACGACGGCAGAATCAGCGATCAGCCGGCCAGAAGCCCGACCGCGACTTTCACGTTACAAGGTAAACAAGGCGTTAAGCTTTGGCATGAACTGCCCCATAGCGGCACAGGGCATCGAGACAGTTGTGAAAATCCCCGATCTTGCGCTATCATCAATTTGCTCTGAAGCAGTCGCGTCCGCGGCTTCTCAAGCAAGCGTCAACCTTCTCACGGCAAGGTCGGCGGTCGTGTTCACAGTCGAGCGCAACAATTCCTGCCGCCCCCCGCAAAGTGCCGCCAATGGTGGCCGGCCTTTTGCGGTTCCCTTGGATGCCAGTGAAGCGCTCGCCCATGAACAAGATTCCCCCAGTGCGTGATTCCCGCCTGCGCGCGAAGATGTCCGACAGCTCCCCCGCGCCGGACGTCCTGACCTATTCGATCGGCGATCTCGCCCGTGAATTCGGCGTGTCGCTGCGCACCCTGCGATTCTACGAGGACCGGGGTCTGATATCGCCCTGGCGGGACGGCATAACGCGTGTCTACAGCGCGCGCGACAAGGCGCGGTTGTCCCTGATCCTCAAGGGCAAGCAGCTCGGCTTCACGCTGACAGAGATCCGCGCGATGCTCGCCGAGCACGAAGGGGGCGACAGCACGCCTTCCCTGCCGCTCTCCATCGAGCAGATCGACGAGCAGATCGCCCATCTCGAAGGCCAGCTCGCAGAAGTCGAGGCGGCGCTGAAGGAACTGAGGCAGGTGCGCCGGACACGGCTCGCCAAGGCCGGGCCGCGCGCCGTCAGCGAATGAGATCAAGGGGCTCTGCCAGCGTGGAGCCCCTCGCAACCGCTCCCTTTGCAGCCGCTCCGCTTCCGGTCTCTGCCCTTCCGGCTCGTCCTCCCCATCCGCCAGCCGAATCGGCCATGCCGCTCGACATGCGGCAAGCGATGGCTTGAAAGCTGTCGCCAGATAGTTTACATGTGAACTAAATGACGGTCGCAACGAGGCGACAGGTGCGTCCGCATCAGGACGCGGAATCCGGAGGAGAGTGCCGATGCCCAGCTACAAGGCCCCTGTCGCCGACGTGCTGTTCCTGCTCAACGACGTGCTTGGCTTCGACCGCTACAATAATCTGCCGGGCTTTGCGGACGTGACGCCAGACGTGCTGGAAGCGGTGCTGGGGGAAGGCGCGCGGCTTTGCGAGGAGATCGTCGCTCCGACCAACCGGGATGGCGACCTTGAGGGCTGCACGCGCCATGCGGACGGGCGCGTCACGGTACCGGCGAGCTTCCGGGATGCCTATCGCGCCTATCGCGAGGGCGGGTGGCTCAGCCTGTCGGCGCCAGCCGAGTATGGCGGGCAGGAACTGCCCTCGGTGCTGAACACCGTGATGCAGGAATTCATGGCCTCGGCCAATCTCGCCTTCAGCATGTATCCCGGGCTGACGATGGGTGCCATCGCGGCCCTTCTCGAACATGCCTCGCCCGAGCAGAAGGCGCTTTACCTGCCGGCGATGATCGAGGGGCGCTGGTCGGGCACGATGAACCTGACGGAGCCTCATTGCGGCACGGATCTCGGCCTCCTCAAGTCGAAGGCGGTGCCGAAGGGTGACGGCAGCTACGCCATCAGCGGTACCAAGATCTTCATCTCGGCCGGCGAGCAGGACCTCACCGAGAATATCGTGCATCTGGTGCTGGCCCGGATCGAGGGCGCACCGGCCGGCACCAAGGGCATCTCGCTCTTCGTCGTGCCGAAATTCCACGTCAATGCCGATGGCAGCCTCGGCGCTCGCAACGGCGTGTCCTGTGGCTCGATCGAGCACAAGATGGGCATTCACGGCAACGCGACCTGCGTCATGAACTATGACGGGGCGACGGGCTGGCTGGTCGGTCAGGAACATCGCGGGCTTGCCGCCATGTTCGTGATGATGAACGA
>JBIPLL010000136.1:0-6724 GCA_044368425.1 Beijerinckiaceae bacterium | reverse complement strand
CGTTGAGCGGCGTGCGCAACTCATGGCTCATATTTGCGAGAAACTCGGCCTTGGCCCGATTGGCGCCCTCGGCCTCGGCCTTCTGCTCCAGATAGCGGTCTGCAAGCTCGCCCATGACCTGCGCTTGCGCCTCAAGGGATCGGCGCGAGGTCTTGAGTTCGGCAATGGTGGCCATCAGCCGCTGCTCCGAGACGAGCATGTCTTCCTCGTGGCGCTTCAGCGCCGTGATGTCGGTACCGACAGCGACATGACCCCCGTCCTTCGTCCGGCGCTCGTTCACATGCATCCAGCGGCCATCCGCGAAGTGAATCTCCGTTCTCCGGGTACCCTCCTCCGGCGCGCCGACGGGAACGAGCAGGTTCTCCGCCAGAAGGGCAGGGGCAACCGCCAGCAATTCCTGTTCGCTCATGCCTGCCCGGATTGCCCGCGCCGGGATCATCCGGCTTTCCACGAATTTCGCGTTCCACAAGACGAGACGTCGGTCCGGGCTCCACAGGACGAAGCTTTCCGAGATCGCCTCGATGGCGTCACGCAGCCGCAGGTCGGCCTGCGCCGAGGCGTCGGCAAGCCGCTTCTGCTCGGTGATGTCAACAGCGATACCGACGAGGCGCGGTGCCGGGTCGTCGCCGTTCGCGACGAGTTCGGCCCGTGCCCGCAGCCAGACCCAGTGGCCATCGGCATGGCGCATTCGGAAATCGTGCTCAAGCGCTTCGGCATCGCCAGCCGCTACCTGCCCTGCGACCTGATAGAGATCGCCATCAGCGGGATGCGTGAGTTGCGCCACGTCCCCAAAGGAGAGGAATTCGTCGTCGCGCTGGCGACCAAGAAGCGCATACATCGAGTCGGACCAGTAGATCCGTCCGCGGGCCACGTCCCAGTCCCACAGGCCGCAGCGCCCGCGCTCCAGCGCGATGTCGATCCGGTCCCCGAGCCGCTGGCAGACGGCGTCGGCGGCCCGCGCCCGGGCCGACTGAAGGTAATAGGCGGCCCCCAGTCCTGCGAGCACGAAAAGGACCGTGCTCATCAGGAGGGCCTGCGCCCAGAGCTCGGCCCGCCAGCCGGAAAGGATCTGTCCCCGATCCGCCACGATCGCGATCTGGCCGCGATCCGGGATGAGGCGCACCGTGGCGATGACCTTCTTGCCGGAAGGCAGGGCAAGCGTCATGACGCCGGCCGTATCGCCATAGGTGGTCAGGGGTTGGTGCGTGCCGAGCACGTCGATCAAGGTTGCGCCCTCAGCCACCGTGCGCCCGAAGCTCGCCAGGACCTTGCCCTGATCGTCCGCGAGAAACAGCGACAGACCGGTCTCCGCGACCCGCAGCGGTAAGCCGGCGGCGGTCGCGGTGAGCGCCTCCACCGGGGCCTTTGCGGAACCGAGATGGGTCGCAAGATCGCGGGCAGCGAAGGAGCCGACAAGATCGACCTCTCCCGCCGCATGCGCCAGCGCCCGCTGGCGCGTTTGCATGCTTTGCATCGCAACCGAAAGTGCCACCGCAGCGATGAACAGGCACAGCAGCGCCGGCACAACGAAGCGCAGCAGCGGCTCGATGCTCGCGACGCGGCGAAGGCGTGGACTGGCCTCCTCATGGACGATGCCCAGCACCGTTCCAACGCGCGAATCAGCATATGCCGCGTCTGCACGCGCCATGGTTAAACCTCGGATTTTATTGACTTTTTCGGGGGACCGTTACCCGCTCCCCGAATCATCGCCATCTGAATCCGTCACTGCTGATTTGTCCAGCCCGTTAGGTTTGCGTTAACACCAGCCAGTGCGTCTGTGGCGCTCCTGCAACGTTGCGGTTCAGGCGAGGGCGCGATCCACGATATCCCGCACGTCACGTGACAGCCCTTCATGCGTGGACAAGCGCCGAAGCGCCGCCTCGGCATGATCCCGGCGGGTCGGCTCGAGCATCCTCCATGTCTTGAAGGCACCCAGCAGGCGCGCCGCGACCTGTGGATTGCGCTCGTCGAGCTGTCGCGCGATATCGGCAACGAATGCGTGGCCCGCGCCGTCGGGCCGGTTGAACTGCGTGGGATTTGCCAGTGCAAAGCCACCGATCAGGGCCCGGACCCGGTTGGGATTGCCAAGTGTGAAGGCCGGGTGCTGCATGAGGCGCCTCACGCGTTCCAGCGTTCCGGGTTCGGGAATGCCGGCCTGCAGCGCAAACCACTTGTCGATCACGAGAGGCTCGCCCGAATAGGTCCTGACAAAGGCCTCGAGTGCGTCCTCCCGCGCAGTTTCACCCGACAGGGCGAGCACAGCGAGCGCGGCAAACCGATCCGTCATATTGTCGGCGGCCTTGAATTGGGCCTGCGCGGCCTGCGTGCCGGCGGACGCGTCGCCGGCCATGATCAGGTCGAGCGAGATATTGCGCAAGGCTCGCCGCCCGGCGCTGGCAGCATCCGGACGATAGGAGCCCTCGACCGCAAGATCGGCCCGAAGAGCGAGGAGATCGCCGGCCAGACGGCGGCCGACGATGGCGCGCAACCAGTTGCGGGCCGCCAGCACGGCGTCGGGATCGATGTCGCGACCGATCTCGCGCGCGATATCGCCCTCGCTGGGCAGCATCAGGACCTGTGCCGCGAAGGCAGGATCCTGACGCGCGACGCGGGCGAGAAAGGCTGCGACCGCATCGGCGAAACCGGAGGCCGCTTCGAGGTTCCGCTCTTCCCGCGCCGCGCCGACCATGAGCCGGATCGCGAGCGTCTGGCCTGCCTGCCAGCGGTTGAACGCGTCCCTGTCATGCCGGAACAGCAGCAGCAGGTCGGCATCAGACAGGTCTGTCTCCAGTCGCACCGGCGCCGAGAAATCGCGCATGAGCGAGACGACGGGACGGATCGCGACATTGCGGAAAACGAGTTCCGCGCGCTCGGTGTCGAGCAGGTACACCCCGTCCTCGACGCGACCGCCCTCGATATCGGCCAATGGATGCTCCGAACCATCCGGCAGGACAAGGCCAAGCCTGACAGGGATAACCACCGGCGCCTTGACGGGTTGCCCCGGCGTGGGGGGCGTCTTCTGCGCCAGTTCGAGCCGATAGGTCCGGGCCTGCGGGTCATGCGTTCCCCGCGCCGTCACGACCGGAGTGCCCGCCTGATCATACCATCGTGCGAAGTGCGAAAGATCGCGCTCGGAGCTTTCCGCGAAACAGGCGAGAAAGTCCTCCACCGTCGCCGCCGTGCCGTCGCAGCGTTTCAGATAGAGCGCCATACCGGCATCGAAGGCCACAGGCCCGATCATCGTGCGCAGCATGCGGATGACTTCCGCGCCCTTTTCGTAGACCGTCGGCGTGTAGAAGTTATTGATTTCCTTGTAGGCCTGCGGCCTGACCGGATGGGCGAGGGGGCCTGAATCCTCGGCGAATTGCAGCGCGCGCAGGTTGCGCACATCGGCGATGCGCTTCACCGGTCGCGACCGCTCGTCGGAGGAGAATTCCTGGTCGCGGAAAACCGTCAGGCCTTCCTTCAGGCAGAGTTGGAACCAATCCCGGCAGGTAATGCGGTTGCCGGTCCAGTTGTGAAAATATTCGTGCGCGATGATCGCCTCGATATTCGCATAATCCTGGTCGGTTGCCGTCTCGGGCGAGGCGAGCACATACTTGTCGTTGAAGATATTGAGACCCTTGTTCTCCATGGCGCCCATATTGAAATCGGGCACGGCCACCACGTTGAACACGTCGAGATCATATTCGCAGCCGAAGACCTTCTCGTCCCAGCGCATCGAGCGCACGAGCGCGTCGAGTGCATAATGGGCACGCTCCTGCTTGCCTTCCTCGACATGGACCGCAAGCCGGACCGGCCTTCCCGACGACGTCACATAGTCCTGCGCGACATGCGACAGGGGGCCACCGACAAGCGCGAAGAGATAGGCGGGCTTGGGATGGGGATCGTGCCAGACCGCGAAGTGCCGGTTGCCGCCCGGAACCTGGCCCTCGACCTGCAGGTTGCCATTGCCCAGCAGCACCGGCGCATCGTCGCGATCCGCCTCGATCCGCGTCGTATAAACCGACATCACGTCCGGCCGGTCGAGGAAATAGGTGATGCGCCGGAAGCCATCCGCCTCGCACTGCGTCGAATAGATGCCGCCCGTCCGGTAAAGGCCCATCAGTTTCGTGTTGGCGCTCGGATCGATCATCGTCGTCAGCGTCAGCCGGAACGGACGGCGCGGCACGCGCTCGAGCCGCAGCATCTGCGGCGTGACCGTCAGCCCCTCGGCTGCCGCATCGTCGATGTCGAGTGAACGGTCGTCCAGCGACAGGGCCGTCAGTTGCAGTTCGTCCCCGTCCAGAAGCAGCGGTGCTGCCGGATCGCCTGCGGGATTGGGCCGCAGTCGCAGCGTGGCCGTCACCTTCGTCCGGTGCGGATCGAGGATGACGTCCAGCAGCACCTCGTCGATGAGGAAATCACTCGGGCGGTAGTCGACGAGCCGGACGAGCGGGGCATTCTCGGTGCGCATGAAGCTATCCTGTTGCTGTGCCGATCTTAGGCTCTGACGATAGGAACCGACAATCCGGGCAAGCGCATCAGGACTGCGCCGGTTCCGCATGTCCCACGAGACGCGCGACATCCGGCAGGGCAGCCCGGACCCGCCGCTCCATTGCGTCCACCGCTGCGTGGACCGTCACCACGTCGAGATTGGGATCGACGCGGCAATGGTAATTGACGACGAGCCCGGCCGGCGTTTCGCGCACCCGCACGTGATGGAGCCCGGTCAATGTTCCCTCCGCGCGGGCCTGCTCTGCAAGCGTCGTGGCGATGCGCGCAACGAGTGTCGCTTCCGCTTCACGACCGCTGAGATGGGAGACTTCCAGTGGTTCGATATGCGTCTCGACTTCTGTCGCCTCACCGAATTCGGCCCGGATCGCGTCCTCGACCCGGGTCGCGATGGTGTGGGCTGCCTTGAGGCTCATGCGCCCATCGATCTCGAGGTCGAGGCTGACGCACAGCCTCGTGCCGACCGTCTGCACCGTGACATGATGCACCGGCACCCGCCGCCGCGCGGCAATGAGCATGATCCGTTCGAGGATCGTCTCGTCATCCATCGCAACAGGATTGGCGGTGATCGTCAGGCGCGCCGGACGCTCGTCCTGGCTGATCGCCTCGATGACGTCGCGCTTGATCGCGGCCACCCGGTCGAGCGGCAGCGTCCGCGACACGCTGATCCCGAGTTCTCCGATCAGCTCGCCCCCCGAACCGCGCACGCGCAGCCAGTCGATGCCCACCACGCCCGGCACGGTCAGCGCCTTGTGGCGGATCACGTCGGCGGCGCCTGCCGGTGCGGCATCGATGAGCGTGTCGAGCGTGCGCCGCCCGACCTTGTAGCCGGCAACCGCGATGAAGGCGGCAACGCCAACGGCGACCAGCGCATCGGCCTGCATGAAGCCCATCCAGCCGGCTGCGAAGGCTGCCAGCACCAGCACCGAATTGACGAGATCTGCCGAGAAATGCAGCGCGTCGGCCTCCAGCGCCTCGCTGCCCGTTTCGCGCGCCACCTTCTTCAGCGCCCACCAGCGCCAGGCATCGATGACGATCGCCGCGACCAGCACCCCGACCGCCAGCCAGGACGGGCTGAAATGGGTCTCGCCCGCCCACAGGCGCCGCACGCCCTCATAGGCGACCACGCCCGACAGCACGAACAGGAACGCCGTCTCGGCCAGAGCCGCCACGGCCTCGACCTTGCCATGCCCGTAATGATGCTCCTCGTCGGCCGGCTTGTTTGCGGCCCGCACGGCGAGATAGGTCATCGTCGTCGCCGCAACATCGAGCAGCGAATGGGCCGCGTCCGAGATCAGCGCCAGCGATCCCGTCATCAGGCCCGCCACGCCCTTGCCGGCTGTGATCACGACGCTGGCGAGGATCGAGAGCAGCGCGGCGCGCTCCTTGCGCCGACCGTTTCCCGGCGAGGCTGCGTTGCCTGTTCCGCCATGCTGGGTCATTCAAGCATTCCTCTTATGCGCGGGCGCTACTTTCCGTGGCGCAGGGGATGCACGAAGCTGGAACCAAATCAAGATTTGGAGCACCCCATGGAATATCTGCATACGATGGTTCGCGTCGGCGACCTGGACGGCGCGCTCGCCTTTTATTGCGGGAAGATGGGCCTCATCGAGGTCCGACGCATGGAGAACGAGAAGGGCCGTTTCACGCTGGTCTTCCTGGCTGCTCCCGGTGACGTGGATCGCGCCCGCCAGAGCAAGGCGCCTCTGCTGGAACTCACTTATAACTGGGACGAGCACGAATATGCGGGCGGTCGCAATTTCGGCCATCTCGCCTATCGTGTCGACGATATCTACGCGACCTGTGCGAAGCTTCAGGGGGCGGGGGTCACCATCAACCGCCCGCCGCGGGACGGCTACATGGCCTTCATCCGCTCGCCCGACGGCATCTCGATCGAGCTGTTGCAGAAGGGCGACCCGCTGCCGCCCGCCGAGCCGTGGCTGTCCATGCCCAATACAGGCAGCTGGTGAACCGACGCCCCGCGCTGCGCCCCGATTGTCGCTCTCCTGGATGGCGGCACCGTGAGGCAAAGGTGACGCGCGAACATCTGGAGACGTGCCGATGAGCGATGTGCGAGTCTTTGGCCATCTGGAAGATGGCGCGCCTGTCCACGAGGTCACGCTGCGTTCCGCAGCGGGCGCTGTCGCCAGGGTCATCACCTGGGGCGCGGTCCTTCGCGACATGACGGTGCCACTCGCCGAGGGCGGGTTTCACCAGCGCGTGGTGCTGG
>JBIPLL010000278.1:0-4687 GCA_044368425.1 Beijerinckiaceae bacterium | reverse complement strand
CGCCAGTCCGGCCAGAACGCCGACCACGGTCGCGATCAACACGACGAGCGTGCCCACGAGGATCGAGACGCGCGCCCCGTAGATGAGACGGGAGAGGATGTCGCGGCCCAGTCCGTCGCAGCCAAGCGGGAAGGCCCATTCGCCGCCAAGCCAGACCGGCGGCTGCAGGCGGCGAAACAGGTCCGCTTCGTTCGGGTCATGCGGGGCGATCAGCGGGGCGAAGACAGCCGCGAGCACGAAAAGCAGCGTGACGACGCCAGCCGCGACCGCCATCCGGCTTTCGCGGAAGCGCGCCATTCCGAGCTGGAAGGGAGATTCGACGCCAGCCGCCGCGGCAGGCGCACTCATCGCGGCGCCGGTCACAGCCGCACCCGCGGATTGAGCTTCGTATAGAGGATGTCGGCGCCGAAATTCAGCAGGACATAGGTGACCGCATAGAGCAGCACCGCCGCCTGGACGAGCGGATAGTTGCGGTTGAAGATCGCCTCGACCACAAGCCGCCCGAGGCCCGGCCAGCCGAACACGGTCTCGACGATCATGTTGCCGCCGAGCAGCGACCCGGTCTCGAGGGCGGCGACCGTCACCGTCGGGATCAGTGCGTTCTTCAGCGCATGGCGGCCGATGACGCGCGCCCGCTTCAGGCCCTTGGCCTCGGCAAAGAGCACATAATCGGCCCGCATCACCTCGATCATCGAGGAGCGCGTCACCCGCATGAGCACCGCCGCCATCGGCAGCGCAAGCGTGATCGCCGGCAGCGCGATATGGCGTAGCGCCTGCCAGAAGCTGTCGAGCCGCCCGGCCAGCAGCGTATCGACCAGCAGCATGCCCGTGACAAAGGGAACCTCGCTTGAAAAGCCGATGCGCCCCGAGACCGGCATCCAGCCGAGCTTCACCGAAAACAGCAGGATGAGCAGGATGCCGAACCAGAAGCCCGGCATCGACACCCCGAACAGCGAGACGATGGTGCTGATCCGGTCGAACCACGTGTTCTTCTTCACCGCCGCCAGCACGCCCAGCGGAATGGCGATGATGAGCGACAGGATCAGCGCGGCGAGCGTCAGCTCGATCGTTGCAGGCAAACGCTCCGCAATCACCTCGATCACCGGGCGTCGATGAAAGAAGGACAGGCCGAAATCGCCCTGCACCGCATTGACGAGGAACAGCACGAAGCGCTCGTGGATAGGCCGGTCGAGGCCCATGTCACGCCTCAGGGCCGCTTCCTGCTCCGGGGAGGAGCGGGAATCGCCGAGCATGATCTCGACCGGATCCCCTGGCGTGAGTGTGATCATCAGGAAGACGATCACGCTTACGCCCAGAAGGACCGGCAACAGGCCGAGCAACCGCTCGATCAGGCGCCCGATGCGCATGCCGCTTCTCCCCGCGAGGCAGGCTTCAGTCGACGCGCGCGTCGTGCAGGTTGATGCGGCTGTCGGCGGACGGCTTCCAGCCCTTCAGGCGCTTGGACACGCCGTAAAGATCCTGCGGCAGCCACAGGAACACCCAGGGCGCCTGTGCATTCACGATGGCCTGCGCTTCCTTGTACATGGCGGCGCGCTTGCCCTGATCGGCCTCGACCTCGGCCGCATCGAGCAGCTGGTCGACCGTGGCATTCGAGAAGCCCGAATGATTGCCGCGCCCGGCCGTCCGCAGCGTCGGCACCATGATGTCCGAGGGGTCGAGCGCGCCATTGCCCCACGAGGTGAGATAGACGTCGCGCTCCCCCCGCTTGTCGGCCGTCGCCCACATCGGCGAAAGCACCGCGCCTTCCCAGACCTGTACCTTGGCCCGAATATTGGAGCGCGCCATCAGGGCGGCGATTGCTTCGGCCGTCTGCTTGAACGCGCCCGTGGTGTCGATGGTCAGGTCGATACCGTTGGGATGACCGGCCTCTGCCAGCAGTTTCTTGGCGAGTTCGGGATCGTACTTGTATTCCGGCAGCGCATCGTTGAAGGCGAAGGCATCCGGGCTCATCACGCCGTTGAGCGCCACCGCCTTG
Source organism: Beijerinckiaceae bacterium (assembly GCA_044368425.1). Lineage (GTDB taxonomy): Bacteria > Pseudomonadota > Alphaproteobacteria > Rhizobiales > Beijerinckiaceae > JBIPLL01. The sequence goes on along the minus strand of JBIPLL010000278.1, from coordinate 2,691 downwards.
CCGGCGAGAATCCGCTCGATGATCAGCTTGCGGTCGACGGAATGGTTGAGCGCCTTGCGCACGCGGACATCGTCAAATGGCTTCTTGGCGAGGTTCATGGCGAGGAAGAAGGTGCGCGTGCCGTTGACGGCCATCACCTGCGCCTTGTCGCTGGCCTCGACCTGCCTGAGGGCGGAAGCCGGCAGCTCGATGATGTCGACCTCGCCGGCGAGCAGCGCAGCGACGCGCGAGGCGTTCTCGGGGAGGATCTTGAAGATGACCCGGTCCGGCCGCGCGGGTCCGACCGGCGGAATATCGGGCGAGCCGCCGAAATAATTGGGATCGCGCGCCATGATGACGGCATCGCCGCGACGCCATTCCACGAGCTTGTAGGGGCCGACGCAATCGACCTGGGTCGCCAGTGCCGCGTCGCCGACCTTCTTCGCATGGGCTTCCGAGATCATCTCCTGGAAGGGCAGCATCGCGGGCAGGATCGGCCACGGAGCCGACATCTTCAGGCGCACGGTGCGCGCATCGACGAGTTCGGTGGAGGTGACGGGGCCCAGCAGGCTCTTGCGCGGGCTGGTCTGGCCGCCCATCGCGTTTTCCTGGGTGAGGCGATCCAGGTTGAACTTGACGTCGGCCGCAGTGAAGGGCGCACCCGAATGGGACTTCAGCCCGTCGCGGATTTTCAGCTCCCAGGTCGTCGGATCGATCTGGCGATAGGATTCGGCGAGTTCCGGCACGACCTTCATCGCCGGGTCGCGTGTCAGGAGGCCATCGCAGAGATTGCGGATGATGGTTTCCGTCTCGCGGTTGCGATGGTTTGCCGGATCGAGGGTCTGGGCATCCTGGCTGAAGCCCACACGCAACTCCCCTTGCGCATGCGCCACACCCGCCAGGGCAAGGCCAAGCGCAAGAGCAGCCGGAAGTGCAAGAGCAGCGGGAACCGCTTGCCAGCCTGTGGCTCGTGAAGCCTTGGCCCGCTCGACCCTGGCCCGAACAGCCTTTTCCTGAACCATATGCCATCCTCCCCTGAACGCGGCCGCCCTCGAGGGCACCGTCAGGGCAAAGGTCGGCAAGTTCCGTGCCATGGCCTTTATCGGCTCGATGGCCGGCTATGTCGCCGATTCAGGCCTCTGGAATGCGCCTCGCGCGCATCGTCAGACAACCTAAGCGCGATATGCGTGAAAAGCACGCGATATCCGCGTGAAAATCACGCACCGTTAGAGAATGAAGTCCGACGCGGTAAGACGCATCCCGACCGAGGCGAGGCTCACACCATTGACGATCTCGATCTGGAAGTCGGCAGCAAGCGAGCCGGTCGTGTTGCCCTCGATGATCCAGGTGCTGCCGGACGTATAGGCGCGCAGCTGCCCAAGGCCCGAAAAGCCGGCCTCATCGATGAAGCTGAAGGCCTGATTGCCCCTGACCCCGCCATTGGCGTCGATCAGCGACAGGTCGATCCGGTCATCGGCGCCGAAGTCGAGAATGACATCCCGGCCCACGCCAATGCCCGCCTCACCGGCCGATCCGAACACGAACGTGTCGGCGCCCAGCCCGCCGATCAGTGTGTCGCGGCCGAGTTCCCCGCGCAGCACGTCATTGCCCGCCCCGCCATTCAGCACATTGGCAGCCTCGGTCCCGGTCAGCACGTCATTGAAGGCCGAGCCGCTGAGATTCTCGAAGCCCGAGAGAACATCGCGTCCGGCTCCGCGCGTGTCCTGCGAGCTGGCGCGCCCGATATCGACGACGACGCCGGCCGTGGCGCTGCCAAAGCTGACCGTATCGATGCCGAGCCCCCCGATGAGAATATCGCTTCCGGCCCCGCCGTCGATCACGTCGTCGCCAGCCCCGCCGTCGATGCGGTTGGCCCGGGCGTCGCCCGTCAGCGTGTCGTTGCCGGAACCGGAAATGATGTTCTCGATGCCCGCCAGCGTGTCGAGCCCGGCCGATCCCGTTTCCTGCGCACTCCCGGCAAGCCGCAGATCGACGAGAACCCGCGAGCCAAAGGCGGCATAGCTGACGGTATCCACACCCGACCCGCCGTCGATCAGGTCATTGCCGAAACCGCCATCCAGCGTGTCATTGCCGTCATTGCCATAGATCAGGTCGTCGCCACCCCGGCCGTTGAGCGTGTCGTTGCCACCGCCACCGCTGATCCGGTCCTGACCTTCCGTGCCATTGATCGTGTTTGCGCTGTTGTCTCCGGTGAAGACCGTATGCGTGGCAGCCGTCGTGAAATCATAGGCCGTTGTGCCGAGGATTCCGGCATGGCCATTGCCTGCCATGTCGGTGAGGGCGCCCGCTGCAACGCTGAGCGAGAAACGCTGGCCAGCCGGCAGGTCCAGAGACGGATTGATCGTCACGACATTCCCGGCGATCGCCACCTGGGACGCATCGGTGACGGAGATGGTCCGCCAGACTGTGCCGTCGCCGTTGCGGATGACGATGTCGCCTGTCCCGGCGCGGACCGCCTCGTTGAATGTCAGCACGAAATTGGCGCCGGTCGCGACGCCCGTGGCATTGTCGGCCGGCAAAAGGCCCGTCAGGAGGGGCGCGCTGCGGTCGAGACCCCCCATATCCCGCGAGGGGTCGCTGATGGTGACGTCGTCAAAGGCGAGCCATTCGATATTGAGAAGAGTATCGATGCCGTCAGCCCCCGACACCGTCGTGACGCCGTCCACCGTCGTGATGCTGTAGGCCGAGCGC
>JBIPLL010000134.1:0-6752 GCA_044368425.1 Beijerinckiaceae bacterium | reverse complement strand
CGGCCAGATAGCCCACGACGCCCAGGCTGATCCCCAGTGTCACCACGGCCGCCACCCTGGCGACACCCAGGGAGAGGCGGTCGGCAATATCAACCCGGATGTGGGAGGCGCGCCGGAACCCCATGCCGGTGCCTGCAAAGGTGATGACGACGAGGCCGAAGCGAGCGAATTCCTCTGCCCAGATCAGGCTGTCGTTAAGGACGTAGCGAAAGAAGACTGAGATGACGACCACGGCGAAGATGGCGACGAGAACGAGGACCGCGAGCGTATCCTCGATCTCGGCCATGAGGGTTCGCAGCATCCGCATCGGCCGTGTCCCCGCCTGTGCCTCAGATGCCTTTCAGGCGCGTGAGAAGGTCGGCAGACACACCAAGGTCCTTTGCCATCTGCTCCACGGCGGGAGCGAGCGCGGCCTGGAAGGCGGGAATGTCGGGCTTGGTGAAGGTGATGAGCTTTTCCGCCTCCATCCTGGCGCGAAGGCCGTCTTCCTGCTCGACGATGAGCTTCGTGGAGCGCTCCGCATAGAGATCCGCCGCCTTCTGCATGCAATCGCGGTCGGCTGGCTGGAGTTTCGACATGACGTGGTCGCCCGCGATCCAGAACACGTACTCGATCAGGTGCGCCGTCGGGTTCACGAATTTCTGCACTTCGTGGAACTTGAACGCGAAGGTGATCGGCAGCGGATTGGCCGAGGCTGTCACGACGCCCTGCTGCAGGGCGAGATAGACCTCGGCGAGGGCGACCGGCGTCGGATTGGCCCCAACCGCGCGCGGGAAGGCGAGCCAGATCGGCGCATCGGGCACGCGGATCTTCATGCCCCTCATGTCCGCAGGTTTCTCGACCGGCGTATTGGAGGTGACGTTGAATGCGCCGAAATAGCCCGCCGACAGGATGTGCTGGTTCGTCGCCTTGTTCCAGCCGGCCCAGAGTTCCTTGAAGACTGCGCTGTCGCGATAGCGCAGGGCCTGGGCCCGATCCTTGAAGATGAAGGGCGCGGCGCCGATGGCGAGCGGCTTATATGCGGACGAGGCGAAAATCTGGCCGGTGAAGATGATGTCGACGCCGCCAAACCGGATCTGCTCGTTCAGCGCGTTCTCGTTGCCGAGCTGCGAGGTCGGATAGACCGTGATGCTGTGCCGGCCCTGCGTGCACGCCTTGAACTGCTCGGCGGCAGCGACGGCGGCGACGTGCATCGGGTGCGAGACTTCATAGACATGCCCGAGCTTGAACTCGGTGGCTTGCCCGGGTGTGGCGCCCATGGTCGCTGCGGTGGCCATGGCCGCGCCGAAGAGGAGGCCGCGAAGGGGGAAAGGCGTGGACATCGGAACACCCTTGTTCTATTAGAGGAACGACATTCCAATCAGAGAACTAAGATCATTCCGAATGAATATTCCTGTCAAGGTCACCGCTCGGCCCGATGCGCCACGCGTTCCCGCTCTCACCAAGGCGATCGCCATATTGCGGTTCCTGAACGGCAGCCCGCGCCTGTCCGCAGGCGTGTCGGAGATCAGCGCCGCGCTGGGCATCGCCAAGAGTCATTGCTTCAATATCCTGCGCACGCTGGAGGCGGAGGGCTGGGTCAGCTTTGACGCGGAGCGGCGCCGCTACTGCCTGTCGGCGCGCCTGCTGACGGACGTCTCCCGGCTGATGACCGGTTCGGCTCAGGCGGCTTCGATCCACGCCGAGCTTGCGAGGCTGTCGGAGGCGGCGCGCCTGCCCTGCGTGCTGACCCGGATCGAGCCGGACGGGACCTTCACCGCGATCGACAAGGCGGAGGAGGCCGCCGAGCTTCTCGTGTCGGTGCCGATCGGGCACAGGTTCCCGCTTGACGCCCCGGCCCAGATGCGCACGCGCCTCGCCTGGGCAGAGGCGGGCGAGCTTCGGCAGGTCGTTTCGCTGTGGTCCCCGGTGGCCTATACGCCGACCACAATCGTCGACAAGGCCGATCTTGTCCGGGAGCTGGAGGCGACGCGCCGTCGCGGCTATGCCATCAGCAGGGCCGAGTTCACACCGGGCGTGATGACCATCGCCGTGCCGGTCTTCGATTCGACAGGCCGGGTCAGCCACGTGCTGCAATGCCCCGGCCTCGACTCCGCCGTTCCATCCGGCGAGACGGAAGTCGCCGGACTTCTGATCGCCACTGCATCCAGGATCGGCCCGATGCTCGGCTCCCGTTGGGGATGAGCTCCGCCGGCACTGTCTGAGAAGGACCGGCTTGCCGTGCGGATGCGCGCCGGCAGCTTTCCGGCATGAGCCGGCCCCGCAGCTTCCGTGACTGCAAGACGTCGCCCGGGATCATGCACCTGGCGGTCCCGAGACGCTCCGGGTGGCCGGCGCGTTTGGCTACTTCTTGCCGGTGCCGCTACCGATCAGGAAGCCGGTGAGCATGGCCAGCGACACGAGTGCGAGCGGCTTCAACCCGCTTTTCGCCGTCGTTGCGGCGAGGAGCGACACCAAATCGATCGACTTGCCTATCGTGTCCCGTGGCTCCTCCGATGGAGCGCTCCAGGATGCGCCGATTCCGTCGAGACGACCTTGGGCCGCGGCATGCCGGCGACGGGACGAGCGCAAGCGCATCGCCAGCGCAAACGCGACCGTTGCCAGAAACAGGAAGCATGCAGCGAGGACCAACGCTGCCACTGTCGGGCCGTAGATCGCGCCAAGCCAGGACGAGGCCGCCGAAGCGGCAAAGCCCAGCGCAACGCTCAGGCAAACGAGCGATGCCAGGACCAGCAGCGCAAAACGTCCGCCCCGCCACAAGCCCTGGCGAAGGGGCTCCATGACGAAGGCGGCCAGTCCGGCCACCTTGCCAATCATCGGCTCCCCCGCGACCAGAGGCCGAGCAGCAGCCCGGCCAGCATCGAGATCAGGATAGAGGATAACGGATTGCGTGTAATCGTCGCCTCCAGATCCGACGTTGCCGCCTGAGCCTGAGCCTTCAGGTCGCTTGCCGAGGCTGCCAACTGGTCGGTCGCATCTTCCATCGCGCTGCGGACGTGATCGGCCGCAGCCCCCGTCTGCTGGCGCAAGAGCTGGGCAACGGACGTGTTCAGTCTCGCGACGTCGTCACGGAGCGATTTCAGGTCTTCGGCGACCGTTGACGCGGCTGTTTCAGTGGGACTGATGGCCATCTTGTGCTCCTGAAGCTGATCGAATGTGGGGAACGCTGGAACGGGGCCGCGCGCTGGAGGCCCCACGCGCGGACAACGCGGCGCGGCTGCCCCGCAGCGTTGTCCTCGATACGAGGTGGACCGATCGGGCTGATCTGGCTGATCGCCCTGCCGGTCTAGATGCGGCCCATCAGCAGCAAGACGACCACGATGATCAACAGGGCCCCGATCACGCCGACGCCGCCGTGTCCGAAGCCATAGCCATAGCCTCCGAAGCGGCCGCTGAAGCCGCCGAGCAGGAAGATGATCAGAATGATGATGAGAATCGTGCCAAGTGACATAGGTCATTCCCCTGCGTGATGCGCGTCCGGAGAGCGTTCGCTGCCCCGGTGCGCTGGTTTCGATAGGATTCGGCTTATTTCTTCTCGATGGAGATCCCGCGCTCACCGATACTGATCTCAACACCGGTCGTTTGCTGTCGTTCCCGATAGAGCTGATAGGCGAAGATCCCGGCAGCGATCGCGAGAAAGCCGATAACGCCGTAAAGGACATTCCGCGTCATGATCCAACTCTCCCTTACTTCTCAACGGATTGCCTTGTCCGATCTTCTGGAGTGGCTCACGTTGATGAAGGTATGTATGAGAACTGAAATCGTGATTTTTGACACTGATTCAGATCAATAATCAGGAATATTTTAATCCATTTTAAGTCGATGATATCGTTTTCAAGCAATATTGTATCAATATCAACTTGACGCGTTACGCTTGAATATCCGGAAGCGGAGACAAATCCCGATCCTGATCAAGATGAGCTTTTGGGTTCCGATCGTGCGTCCTTCGTCCGACCTGCGACCACGTGCGGCTATCGCGCGTCGTGGGAAGGGTCGGCAACCCGCTGGCGCAGAAAACCGATCAGGGTCACGGACACGGCAACGATCAGCGGCCCCAGAACAATCCCCGCCGGTCCCAGCAGCACGACACCGCCCGCGATGGCGATGAATGACGGGATCGTGTGAAGCATCAGCCGTCGCCCGACGAGCATCGGGTACATCACATTGTCGACGAGGCCGACGACCACCGTACCCCACGCGACAAGAAGCGCAGCCGACGCGAGATCGCCTGCAAGCGCAAGCACAAGTGCCGCCGGCGCCCAGACCACGAACGCGCCCAGAAACGGCACCACGGCCAGAAGCGCCATGAGGACGCCCCAGAACACGGGCGCCGGGAGCCCGAGCCACCAGAACATGGCTGCGCCCAGGACGCCTTGCATGACCGAGACGGCTGCCATCCCCACGACCGTCGCGAGAACCGTATTCTTGATCCGGCCGGAGAGCGTCGCGAACTCGGAGCGGGTGAACGGAAGAGCGTCTGCTGCGGTGGCGACGATCTCCTCCCGGTCCCGAAGGAGATAGAACAGGAAATAGAACATCAGCAGGAGGCTGATCAGGCCTGTGAACGATCCCTGGACAAAGGTGCCGCTCCACCCGGCCAGCCATCCGGTCGCTGCCCTCACGAGTTCGGGAACGTCGAACCGCTCGTTGATCGCGCGAAGGATCGGAGCAAGCCGGGGGCGGGCTTCGATGGCTTTGGTCCAGGTGTCGGCGTCGATCAGCGTTCCGATGAGCCGTGCGCTGCGGTCAGTCTCGCTGAGGAGCGCGCCCACGACGAGGATCGTCGGCACCACGACAATCAGCGCCACGATCCCGGTCGTCAGGGCGGCCGCGATGCCCCGGACCTTTGCGAAACCCCGCATGGCAGCGTCGAGGGGTGCGAACAGAACAGCCAGCGTGAAGGCGCCCACCAGGGCCGGAACAAAGGGAATCGCAAGGAGATAGCACAGCACGACCCCCAGGCCGCCGCCAATGGCCAGCACCAGCGTCGATATCCTGCGCTGCTGCGGCGAAGGGCCCCCGCTCATGCCGCGTCCCTTCAGTTGTGCTGTTTCAGCCAGCTTTCGGCAACCAGACCTTATCCGGCCAATGCACGCATCAGCTCAAGCTGACCGGCCTGCTTCCGTATATCAAATCTGTCGAACAACCGTGGCCGTCGCCTTGCTTCACGTCAATGCGCGTTCCGAAGTTCCCGATGTCTGTTATCCTCAATCTTTGCCGCGAGGTCGAAACCATTGCCATGGCCAATCAGCCGCCCTTTGCACACTGATCACCTTGCCCGGGCGCCCGATACGCAGCGACAGCTGCTCTCTCGCTTCTGGCACGCGGCGAGCGGCTTCTGGCTGGGTCCAGGTTCCCGCTCCGCCTGGATCCTGACAGCGCTGCTGATGGCGAGCATCCTGCTCCAGATCGCCATGCAGTATCGGTTGAGCTTCTGGGGGCGCGACTTCTTTGATGCCTTCGGCCGCAAGGACGAGGAAGCGCTCCTGCACCAGGCCCTCCTTTTCCTGCCTCTGGCCGGTGTCAGCATCGTCGTGGCGGTTTTTGCGATCTGGGCGCGGATGACCCTGCAGCGCCGGTGGCGCGCGTGGCTTACCGCACATCTCATCGACCGCTGGCTGGCCAGCAGCCGATTCCGCCAGCTCAGGTTCACGGTCGGCGAGGACCAGAACCCCGAATATCGACTGGCAGAAGATGCGAGGGTCGCAACGGACAACCCTGTCGGACTTGTCGTGGGATTGATCAACGCTGTCCTGGGCGGCGCGATCTTCGTGAGCCTGCTGTGGACCGTGGGCGGTGATCTCACGGTGCAGGTTTTCGGCGGGCCCTTTACCGTGCCCAAATATCTCGTCGTCGCGGTCATGCTCTATTCCGTGCTGCTGAGCTTTGCCATGGCGATCATCGGACGCAGGCTTGTCGCGGTCATCGCGGCGAAGAATGCCGCGGAGGCCCAGTTCCGTGCCGTCGGGTCACACCTGCACGAGCGCGCAGCCTCAGCGAACGCCCTCGAGGGTCACACCGAGCAGCACCGCCGGCTGACGCGTTCGCTTGACGACGTCATTGCCGGCTGGCGCGACCTGTGTCTCCAGTTCATGCGCACGACGGTCGTGTCCCACGGTAACATGCTGCTGGCGCCCGTCATGGCGTGGGCGCTGTGCGCGCCGAAATATCTCAGCGGCACGATGACCCTCGGCGAGGTAACGCAGGTTACGGCCGCCTTCGTGATCGTGCAGGCGGCGCTCAACTGGCTCGTCGACAATTATGCCGGCGTGGCCGACTGCCTGTCCTCGGTGAACCGGGTCGCGTCCTTCCTGATCGCCCTCGATTGCCGTGACGGCGAGGACGGCGCAGCCTGAAAGTGCCCATGCTGCGGGCTGTCGAACCGCTGTCAGAGGAATACCTGCCTGCCGGCAGGATCGGATGCGCCGCCTCTAACCCGGGCCCGGGATCATCCGCTGAATGGTCCAGGTGACGGATCCCGCTGCGAGCCGATGTCCCGCTGGCAGCCCCATCCGCTAGATGTCGCTTGCCAGTTCGATCGCTGCCCCGCCGATCGCGTCCGCAAAGGACGATGGCGGCGGGGCGTCGGTGACGATCAGGTCAAACGCAGACAGCGTTGTCATCTCCACCAGAGCGGAGCGGCCGAACTTGGTGGAATCCGTGATCAGCGCACTGCGTTCGGACACCTCCATGGCGCGCTGCTTGACGGCGATCTTGTCCGCGTCGAAGTCGAGCACGGCACCGCCGGGCTC
>JBIPLL010000418.1:0-3241 GCA_044368425.1 Beijerinckiaceae bacterium | reverse complement strand
GTCCGGCTGTATCCGCGTGCAGAACGTGCGCGACTATGTCGGCTGGCTCCTCAAGGAAACGCCGGGCTGGGATCGTGCACGCATCGACGAGGTCATGGCGTCCGGACAGCGCCTCGATGCGCGCCTGACAGCGCCCGTCCCGGTCTACTGGGTGTATATCACGGCCTGGTCGACGCCGGACGGCATCGTACAGTTCCGCGACGACATCTATGGCAAGGACGGCCTGGGCATGGCCAGCGTGGCGCAGGCCGAACTCGACAACTGACGGCCGGCCAGCGGTCTCAAGCAACCCGGTCGGGGCGCGAGCCTGCGGCCGGGTTTTCATATCCGGCATGCGCGGCGCTGCGTCGCGGCCGGTTGGCCACCCGTGCGTGGCGTGATAGAGCGGCGCCATCCGAGGAACGGGCGGTGGCTGCAATGCCGCATTGCGTTCGCCCACGGGCCGGGCATCAGCCGGTCCGCCACAGGGAGTTGTTTCATGTCGGCATCCGAGCAGAGGGCCAGCGCCCATTTGTCGAATTCGTTCTTTTCGGCCCCCCTGTCGGCGGCGGACCCCGAGATCGCGCGCGCGATTGATCTCGAACTCGGTCGCCAGCGTGACGAGATCGAGCTGATCGCCTCCGAGAACATCGTGTCTCGCGCCGTTCTGGAGGCGCAGGGCTCGGTGATGACCAACAAATATGCGGAGGGCTATCCGGGCCGCCGCTATTATGGCGGCTGCCAGTTCGTCGACATTGCCGAGAGCCTCGCCATCGAGCGCGCCTGTCGGCTGTTCGACTGCAAATATGCCAATGTGCAGCCCAATTCCGGCAGCCAGGCCAACCAGGCCGTGTTCATGGCGCTTCTGAAGCCCGGCGACACCTTCATGGGGCTCGATCTTGCCGCCGGCGGGCACCTGACCCACGGCGCTCCGCCCAACATGTCGGGCAAGTGGTTCAACGTGGTGAGCTATGGCGTGTGCGTCGTCGACCAGAAGGTGGACATGGACGCGCTCGAGCGTCTTGCCCACGAGCACAAGCCCAAGCTCATCATCGCGGGTGGCTCGGCCTATGCCCGGCACTGGGACTTTGCCCGCTTCCGCGCGATCGCGGATGCGGTCGGGGCCTATTTCCTCGTCGACATGGCGCATTTCGCGGGACTCGTCGCGGGCGGGGCGCATCCGTCCCCGTTCCCCCATGCCCATGTCGTCACGACGACGACGCACAAGACGCTGCGCGGCCCGCGCGGCGGCCTGATCCTGACCAACGAGGAAGACCTCGCCAAGAAGATCAATTCGGCGATCTTCCCCGGCCTTCAGGGCGGACCGCTCATGCATGTGATCGCGGCCAAGGCGGTGGCCTTCGCCGAGGCGCTGCGTCCCGACTTCAAGATCTATGCCCATGCCGTCGTGGAGAACGCGAAGGTGCTGGCCGAGGCGGTGAAGGCGGGCGGCTTCGACATCGTGACGGGGGGCACCGACAACCACCTGATGCTGGTCGACCTGCGGCCCAAGGGGCTGACGGGCAAGGCGGCGGAGGCGGCACTGGGGCGGGCGCATATCACCTGCAACAAGAACGGCGTTCCGTTCGATACGCAGAAGCCGACCATTACCTCCGGCGTCCGCCTCGGGACGCCGGCTGCGACCTCGCGCGGCTTCGGCCCGGTCGAGTTCAGGCGCGTTGGTGAACTGATCGTCGAGGTGCTCGATGGTCTGGCGGCCAATGGCGAGGAGGGCAACGGGCAGGTCGAGGCAGCCGTCAAGGCCAAGGTCCACGACCTCACCCGCCGCTTCCCGATCTATTCCTGATCCATGCGCTGCCCTTATTGCGGATCGCTCGACACGCAGGTGAAGGACTCGCGTCCTTCCGATGACCATTCGGCGATCCGCAGGCGGCGCATCTGCTCCGATTGCGGCGGACGCTTCACCACGTTCGAGCGGGTTCAGCTGCGCGAATTGCTAGTGGTGAAGCGGTCGGGCCGACGTGCGCCCTTCGACCGCGACAAGCTCCAGCGGTCGATCGAGGTCGCGCTGCGCAAGCGCCCGGTCGATCCCGAGCGGGTGGAGCGCATGATCAACGGCATCGTGCGCCAGCTCGAAAGCTCGGGCGAGCCGGAGGTGTCGAGCGAGGCCATCGGCGAACTCATCATGGCCGGGCTGAAGAACCTCGACAGCGTGGCCTATGTCCGCTTCGCCTCGGTCTATCGGAATTTCCGCGAGGCGAAGGATTTCGAGCACCTGATCGGGCAATTGACGGCCGACGACCTCAACCTGCCTGGCGGATCGGACGAATGAGCCGCGCCGCTGCGGCGCCGTTCGGCCCGCCCCCTGTCGATGCCGCCGAGGATGCGCGTTTCATGAGCCTCGCGCTGGCGCTGGGCCGGCGGGGGCTCGGTTCGACATGGCCGAATCCGTCCGTCGGCGCCGTTGTGGTGCGACAGACCCTTGATGGGCCCGTCATTGCCGGCGCGGGCTTCACACAGCCGGGCGGCCGGCCGCATGGCGAGGCGGTGGCCTTCGACGAAGCCGGACTCGCCGCGACCGGCGGAACGCTTTACGTCACGCTCGAGCCCTGCTCGCATCGCACCGTGCGCGGCGCGACGCCCTGCGTCGAGCGATCGATTCTGGCCGGCGTGCGGCGCGTGGTCTCAGCCATGGCCGATCCCAATCCGCGGATTGCCGGCCTCGGCCATGCCCTCCTGCGCAGCGCGGGAATTGCCGTGAGCGTCGGAGTGGGCGGCGAGGAGGCGCGGCGCGACCATCGCGGCCATGTCACGCGGCTGCTCAAGGGCCGGCCGATTGTCACGCTGAAGATCGCCCGCAGCGCCGACGGCTTTGCGGGTGGACCGGGCGGCACGCGTGTCACGATTTCTTGCCCCGAAGCGATGGGATGGGTGCATCTGCAGCGCGCCCGACACGATGCGATCATGCTGGGCATCGGCAGCGTTCTGGCCGACGATCCGCTGCTGACCGTGCGCCTGCCCGGTCTCGAGGCGTCATCCCCGGTGCGTGTCGTGCTGGACAGCGACCTGCGTCTGCCCTCGAGCGGGGCGCTTGCGCGTACGGCACGCGAGGTGCCTGTCTGGGTCATGGCCGCTATCGATGCGCCGGGTGAGCCGGAACAGGCTCTGGTTGCGGCCGGCATCGAGGTGATGCGCGTCGAGCGCGGGATGGATGGACGCCTCGATCCAGCTGCGGCCCTGTCGCTGCTCGCGCAGCGCGGCATCACGCGGATTTATTGCGAAGGCGGGCCTTCTGTCGGTG
>JBIPLL010000383.1:0-3503 GCA_044368425.1 Beijerinckiaceae bacterium | reverse complement strand
AGGCGCTTGTGGCACGCGATCTCGTGGACGAGGTGGTGCTGTCGACCTCGCCGCGGGCTCTGGGCGTGGCGGGCGTGCCCGCGATCCGGCCAGGTCTGGCTGCCGCGCTCGGCGACCCTGCGCGTTTCGCGCTTGTCGAGGAGGGCCGGATCGGCCAAGACGCCTTTTCCTGGTTCGAGAGGGTCGACTGATGTTTACGGGACTTGTCTCGGGTATCGGGACCATAAGATCGGCTGAAACGGTGCAGGACGGGCGGTTGAAGCGTCTCGCCATCGCCAGCCCCTATGACGCTGCAACCATCGAGATCGGCGCATCCATCGCCTGCTCCGGCGTCTGCCTGACGGCGGTGCGGGTCGAGCCGTCGGATGGCGGCGCGCTGTTTCACGTCGAGGCGGCAGCGGAGACGCTGGCGCGAACGACGGTCGCCGGCTGGGAGGCCGGAACGCGGATCAACCTTGAGCGTTCGCTCAAGGTTGGCGACGAACTTGGCGGGCACATCGTCTCGGGACATGTGGACGGACTGGCGCCGATCCTGAGCCGCGAGGACATGAGCGCGGGCGACGGGCCCTGGGGGGCGACGGCGCGTTTCTGGCTGAGGGCGCCGCGCGAGGTTGCGGCCTTCGTAGCTCAAAAGGGATCGGTCGCGCTCGACGGTACGTCGCTGACCGTCAACGAGGTCGAGGAAGATCGCTTCAGCGTGCTGCTGATCCCGCATACACTTGCCGTCACGACCTGGGGCGAGCGTCGCACCGGCGATGTGGTCAATATCGAGATCGATCTGATGGCGCGCTATGCGGCGCGCCTTGCACAGGCGCGGGCGGCGGGCTACTGACGCCCCCCACAGAACAGAGGTTCACCATGGCGGGTCCCCGCAAAGCCGCCCGCGACACATCCCCCGTGTCGGGCGCGCGCGTCCTCATCGTCGAGGCGCGCTTCTACGACGACATCGCCGATGCGTTGCTCGATGGTGCGACGGCTGCGCTGGAGGCGGCGCAGGCCGACATCGACGTCCTGACCGTCGACGGTGCGCTCGAGATCCCGCAGACCATTGCCATCGCCCTGCGGGCGGCGGAAGATGCGGGCGATCCCTTCGAGGCTGTCGTGGCGCTGGGCTGCGTCGTGCGCGGCGAAACAGGCCATTACGACATCGTTGCGGGTGAAAGCTCGCGCGCGCTGATGGACCTTTCGGTCGCGTTCGGGCTGCCGCTCGGCAACGGGATCCTGACGGTCGAGAACATGGAGCAAGCCTGGGCGCGGGCGCGTGTGACCGACATGAACAAGGGCGGCGGCGCGGCGGAGGCGGCACTCGCCGTGCTGCGCATCAAGCGCCGGCTCGAGGCCGAAACGCAGGCCGCGCTCGAGGCCGAGGCGGCGATGGCCGACGAAGTATCGGAGGACAAGACGTGAGCGCCAGGGGCTCGCAGAGCGAGCGGCGGCGCGGTGCGCGGCTTGCCGCCGTGCAGGCGCTCTACCAGATGGACGTGGCCGGCAAGGGCCTTGTCGAGGCGCTGGCAGAGTTCGAGACCTTCTGGATCGGCAAGGAAGTCGACGGGATCGAATTGCCACCGGCCGAGGAGAGCCTGTTTCGCGACATCCTCGGAGGTGTTGTGCGCGAGCAGGTGCCCATCGACCGCGCGGTCGACAAGGTGCTTGCCGATGGCTGGCCTCTGAAGCGCATCGAACTCGTGCTGCGCGCCATCCTGCGCGCCGGGTGCTACGAGCTGATGTTCCGCGAGGATGTGCCCGTGCGCGTCGTGATCAACGAATATGTCGAGGTCGCGCATCTCTTCTACAGCGAGGAGGAGCCGCGTCTCGTCAATGGCGTGCTCGACGCCGTGGGGCGGCTCGTCCGCGCCACGGAGATGGCGCCGCGCTGATGGCGGCGGGCGCCGGGAGCGGCGAGGACGACCTCATCGCCCGCCATTTCGCGCCGCTCGCCGGCCCGGCCGCCCTCGGGCTGAAGGACGATACCGCCCGGTTCACGCCCACGCCCGGCCACGACCTCGTCGTGACGGCCGATGCGCTCGTTGCGGGCGTACATTTCCTTGCCGACGACCCGCCGGGGTCGATCGCGCGCAAGGCGCTTGGCGTCAATCTCTCCGATCTTGCCGCGAAAGGCGCGCGGCCTGTCGGGTTCCTGCTCTGCCTCGCGCTGCCGAAGGATATTCCGGAGGACTGGATCGCGGCTTTCGCGCTGGGCCTCGGGCAGGCGGCAGCCGACGGCGCCTGTCCGCTTGCTGGTGGCGATACGGTCGCGATGCCGGGCCCGCTGACGCTTTCGGTGACGGCGCTCGGCGAGGTTCCGGCGGGGCGCTTCGTACCGCGCACCGGCGCGAAGGCCGGCGATGTGCTCCTCGTATCGGGCACGATCGGCGATGCGGCGCTGGGCCTGCACCAGCGGCTTGGCCGCGATCCCCCGCTGCCGCGGGAGACGGCGGAGGCGGCCCATCTGATCGACCGCTACCTGCATCCGCGCCCGCGGCTGGCGCTCGCCGATGCGTTGCAGGCTCATGCCCGCGCGGCGATGGACGTGTCGGACGGCCTTGTCGGCGATTGCGCCAAGATGCTGCGCGCGAGCGGTGCGGGCGGCATGATCGACATCCGCGCCGTCCCGCTCTCGCCACCCGCCCGCCTCGCGGTGGCGCGCGAGGTCCGCTGGCTGGAGACGGCACTGACGGGCGGCGACGATTACGAGATCCTGTGCAGCGCGGCGCCCGAGGCCGTCGCGCCCTTGCAGGTCATGGCGCAGGCGGCAGGCGTTCCGCTCGCCGTCATCGGGCGTGTCGAGGCCGAGCCCGGCCTGCGCTGCCGCGACGGGGAGGCCGAGATCGTGTTCGGGCGCGGATCGTTCAGCCATTTCTGAGGGCGCAAGCGCCGCAGCGGGGCATGTTACGATGCGCATGGTCAGCGAGCGGCCACGGGCGTAATCGTGTCCCGGCTGGGTGCCTGTTTCCGGCGCGAGGAGTTCCGCATGACGCCCGTTCCTGCCAGCGCATCGCCCGATACCGACCGGCAGGCCCGCCGCAACGTGGCCGTGCTGGCAGGGGCCACGGCTCTTGCGGGCGCGAATGCCTCGGTGATCTTCGCGACAGGAGCGATTGCCGGCGTCCAGCTCGCGCCTGATCCGAGCTTCGCGACGGCGCCGATCACGGTCTACGTGCTGGGGATGGCCTTCGGGACCCTGCCGATCGGCTATATTGCGAGGCACCTGGGGCGGCGGACCTCCTTCATGGTCGGCGCCGGCTTCGGGGCCATGTGCGGGTTGCTCGCCTGCGCCGCCGTCCTGACGGGAACGTTCTGGCTGCTGCTGGTGGCGACCTTCTGCGGCGGCGTCTATGCGGCTGCGGCGCAGGCCTATCGCTTCGCGGCTGCCGACATGGCGAGCCCTGCCTTCAGGCCCCGCGCGATCTCGCTCGTGATGGCCGGCGGGGTGCTTGCGGGCGTTGTCGGGCCGCAGCTCGTCACGCACACGATGGACCTGTGGCCTCCCTACCTGTTTGCGG
>JBIPLL010000133.1:0-6776 GCA_044368425.1 Beijerinckiaceae bacterium | reverse complement strand
ATCACGGCCGTCGCGGAAAATGTGACGGCAAGAGTGAAGGTTGCGGATCTTGCCATCGACGATCCCGATACGAATCCGGGCTTTACGGCCTATACTTTCACGACAAGCGACCCGCGCTTCGAGGCCGATGCGACGGGGCTGTGGCTAAAGGCCGGCAATCCGCTCGATTTCGAGGCCCTGCCTGGCAATCCGATCAACGTCACGGTCACGGCGACCCGCAATGGCCAGTCCTTCGCGACGGTCGTCCCCGTCGAGGTCACGGATGTCGTCGAGCGGATCGCCGACCTGATTGCCAGCAATGTGCGGCCCCTGACCGAGAACGAAACCGCGCCGGTTGTCGTCGCCGACCTGTCGACCGTGGGTTTTGGCCCTGCTCCGGTGGCCGGCCTGCGCAGCCTGAGCTTCGCGCCGGCGGCGGCGCCCGTCATTACGGTCGATGACAACCGCTTCGAGATCGTGGACAGCCAGTTGCGGCTCAAGGCCGGTATCGTGCTCGATTTCGAGACGACACCGCAGATTCCGGTGACGATCACGGCCAGCCATGGCGAAACTGTTGTTACGAAGTCGATCATCGTCTCGATCACTGACGTCAACGAGGCACCTCTCGCCATCCTTGCGAGCGATGTGCAGCCGCTCCCCGAGAACCTGTTGGGAAGCGTGAAGGTGGCGGACCTGACGGTCATCGATCCAGACACGAACCCCGCCTTCCGGGCCTTCACCTTCGGGGTGAGCGATGCGCGCTTCGAGGTCAGGGACGGAGGCTTGTTCCTGAAAGCCGGGCAGTCCATCGACTTCGAGGCGCTGACCGAAAATCCGCTTCTCGTGAGAGTCACGGTCTCGGACGGGGCCGGCAGCGTCGAGACCGTGGTCCCCATCAGCATCACCGACGTGAACGAGGGCGGTTCAGAGGGCAACGATCGCGGTGCCGGCGCCGTGCGCGGAACCACGGGCGCCGACATCCTGTTCGGGCTGGGCGGGCACGACGAATTGTTCGGGCTGGGCGGCAGTGACCGGCTGTTCGGCGGGCAGGGTGACGACGTGCTCATCGGTGGCGCAGCCGGCGATCTTCTCGATGGCGGCGCCGGTTTCGACGTGGCCTCCTATCGCGATGCTGCGTCAGGCGTGCGGGCTGGCATGCATAACCCAGCCGTCAATACGGGCGATGCGGCGGGCGACAGCTATTCCGGCATCGAGGGTCTCGAGGGCTCGACCCATGCCGATATCCTGACCGGCAACAACAGCGCCAACGACTTGATCGGCGGTCGCGGCGACGATCACATTGCCGGCATGGGTGGTGCCGACCGCATCTTCGGCGGTGAGGGCGACGATGCGATCCACGGCCAGGGCGGCAACGATGTCATCGATGGCGGCGCGGGCAACGACATCATGTCGGGTGGCCTGGGCGGTCGGGACTGGTTCGTCCTTGGCAGCAATACCGGGCATGACCGCATCCTCGACTTCGAGATCGGCACCGACATCCTCGATTTCCGGGGCACAGGTCTGGCCTTCGACGATCTCGTCATCCGGCAGATAGGCGCGGATGCGCTCGTCAGCGTGCCGGGTGGAGGGGCCTCGGTGCTGCTCCTGAACAAGCTCGCGAGCTCGCTCGCGCCCAGCGACACGCTGTTCTGATCGTCACGATTCGCCTGTCACGGCCACGCACCACCAGCGAGGCCGGGCACCACGATACGAATGGGCCGTCGGCTTCAGCGCCTCACGGCCCGGCGCATCGAACGCACCTGTCAGCAAGGCCACAATGGGTGCGTCGTCGATCGCACCCAGACTTGAGCCACAGGTGGGGCAGAAGGCTCGGCTGGAACCAGCAGACGAGCGCCAGCGCGCCGGCGCCCCGGCGGGCCCCGTCCAGTCGACCGCATCCTTTGGAAACTCGACCCAGACAGCCGTCAGCGCGCCCGTATGGCGCTGGCACATCCGGCAGGAGCATGTATGTGGGCGGCCGGGTTCGCCACGCGCCTCGAAGCGAATCGCGCCGCACAAGCAGCCGCCGGACCAAGACTTTCCACTCGCCATCAACTGCCCCCCTTATGCGCGGCGTAACTTCACTGCAACAGGTTGGCGTGGCGGTCGGAAAAACAATATGCGCTCAGTGAATGGTGACGGGCACGCGCACGAGGTCGCGGTCCCAGGTGACGCGGCATTTGTCGAGATTGTAGCGCACGAAATAGAGCCAGGCCGCGTGGCCGACATCCTCGAAGCTCAGGCTTGGCGACTGGTGGTCGATCAGCGCCGGATAGAACATCGCGCTCCCTTGCCCGCAGTCACGGTCCCAGAGCAATTCGCCCTGCATGACGAGGCGCGGCTCGCTCCAGGCGATCAGGTCGCGCGACGCGCTGGCGTAGAAGCCCTCGATCATGCGGCCGTTTGCGTCGGGACGCCTGTCGCCGAAAACCGCAATCACCTGGCCGGAGGACCGGTGCAGGCTGATCGACCCGATCATGCGACCGATGATGCCGGTCGCGACCGGTGCGCAGACATGGGCTGCCGGATCGCCGACACGCTCCCGGAACGGATCGACGAAGCGCGTCGAGAAGTCCCGCCCGTTCCAGGCACGCCAGCCGCCTGGATCGGCCAGATCGGCATTGCGCAGGAGGCACAGGCCGCGCTTCTGCGCGCGGTAGCCATCGGCAAAGACGAGGGCGTAGTAGAAGCCCCCCAACTCCACGATGTTGGTGGGATTTGCATAACCCACGCGCGCATCGCGATCTGCCGGGAAGGCATAGGGCAAGGTGGCCACGACAGGCGGGCGGCCCGACGTCGCGGCTGCGAAGCTGCGCCCGCCATCGGTCGAGACCATGGCGGTCACGGCGTTCAGCAGGCAGGCGGGATAGGTATCGGCCGGGCACAGGCCGGGCGTGCGATTGCCGCGCTGCTCTGTATGGGCGAGGGCGTAAACACGATGCCCGTCGCGCGTATAGACGCCGGATATCCAGTGCAGGTCGTCGAAGGCGGACAGCTCGGCATTGCGGCGGCTGCGCAGAAGGGGCGCGCAATCGACCGTCAACTGCTCGAAGTCCGGGCCGGTCAGGGCGCGGTTGGTGTTGTGGCTCAGCAGCAGCCGCACCGTCCCCTTCTCGTCACGCCAGGCACGCGCCGGCGCGTCGGGAACATGAGGCGGTTCGCAGGCATCGCGACGCCAGTCGAAAACCGTCTGCAAGGGTCCCGACACAGCGATGTCGGGCGTCCGGGGGGCGGGCTGCGCAAAGACGGCGGACGCAGCCGCCAGGCCGAGCGACAGGGCCCCGCAAGCAATGGCAAGGGTGGCGAGGCCAAGCCGCCACCCTCCGCTGTACCGTCTGTTACGTGCGCTTGCCATCGATCCTCCGATACGCGAAGGCCACTGGCCCTGCCCGCTGCCGGCCTCAGGCGACCTTGCGCAGCGGCTCGGGCGTGCGGTCCATGACGTCGGCCATCTTGTGGTCGACATTGTTCTCGCTCAGGAAGGTCTGCATCTCGCGGTAGGTAAGATACCAGGCGCGATTGTAGCGGTCGAACAGTTCCTGGTGCCAGTAATCCTCAAGGCGGAACTCCTTGCTCGAGAAGACGTCATAGCTCGGGATCTGGAACGTCTCGGCGAATTCCTGGGTGCGGCTGTCATAGGTGAAGTAGACCGACGGCGTGCCGTTCGACAAAGCCATCAGGTTGCCGTGCAGACGGTACCCCAGAACGAGATCCTTCTGCTGGACCAGCGCCTCGTAATCGGCGACCACGTCGGAATAGAACAGGCGCTCGCGGTGCAGTTTCTCCATGGTCTCGTCAAGATACCAGTCATTGACCCACTTGTTGGCCTTCAGCGCCGCCATGCCCTCCTCGCGCTGTTCGGGGGTGCCGAACACCATCTTCTTCTCCTCGATCTCCCCCTGAGCCATCAGGGTCACGTCGAAGCGGGCCGCGAGATCCTTCACGAGATCGCGATGGAAGGTCAGGTAGCGCTTGATGTCCTGCGCATAGGTGGGGGACACTTCGCGGCGCAAGGTGATGCCGACATTCCTGACCGCGTCGAGATCCGGCAGGCGGATGCGCAGGTTGGGATCGTTGCGGCGGAAAGCAGTCGGGCAGCCGACGATGCGGATGTTGCGGATGCCGATGTCCCAGAGCACCTGCGCCGAATAGGCGCCGCGCACGCCGATCGAGGCCGTGGAGTCGGCCATCATGCGCAGGACGGTCTTCGTCTCCTCCGACAGTTCGAGCTTGCCCTTGACGGGTGCCTGCGCGCCGATGCCCCAGGCGATGACCGGGATACGCAGGCGCTTGAGCACCTCGATCGCCCGGCTCCAGTTCATGTCCTTGTGGACATAGTTCGAGCCGCGCAGAAAGACGTAGTCATATTCCTCGTTCAGACGATCGATCTTGTCGAGATCGGGATTGGCGATGGGCAATACGCCGAGATTGTCGAAGTTGATCAGCTTCAGCGATGAATCGTAGACGAAGGCATCGCCGATATTGTGGTAATGATCGATGCTCTTCTGGATGTTTGAATGATCGTACCAGCGAACCGAGTCATGATTATAGACTTCGCCGGACGGGATCATCACAAGAACGCGGGCCATGGGGTCTCTCCCTCGGGTTGTCGGGTGGATCAGGCGGAAGCTGATGCGGTCTGGATATCGGCCGGCGCTTCCGCCCGGCGGCGTTCGATCAGATCGCGATAGAGCGCGAGATGCTGGCTGGCGCAGTCCCGCGCGCTGGTCGTGGCAGGCGCGCCCGCCCGGAGGCGGTCCCACAGGGGCGTGTCGGTGAGCGCCTGTGTGAGCCGGTCGGCGAGGTCCTCGGCGCTACCGACCCTGAAGTGCAGGCCGGCGACGCCATCGGGGATCTTCTCGGCCATGCCGCCAATATTGCTGCAGATCAGCGGGCGGCCATGGAAGAAGGCTTCCTGGATGACGATGGGTGAGTTCTCCCACCAGATCGAGGGCGTCACCACCCAGTCGATCTCGCGCATCAGGCGCGGCATCTCGTCGTTGCGATAGCTGCCAAGGAAGCGCACGCGCCGCCCCGCCTGCTCGACCAGCGCCTCGACCTTCTCCCGATAGGCCTTCGGCTGGAATTCGAGATTGCCGCCGAAGATCATCAGGACGCTGTCATCGCCCCAGACGGCATCCGGGACACGCGTCACGGCCTCGATCAGCACGTCGACGCCCTTGTAGGGGGTCATCTGGCCGAAATAGGCGAATCGCGACCGGCGCGGCGCGGTGGGTGTGAGCGGACGGGCAGGGACCGGATCTTCCAGCGTCAGACCGTTCTCGATCATGCTGAAGCGCTCGCCCGGAAGGCCCCAGGTCACGTAGCGATCGATCAGGAAATGGCTGGGCGACACGAAGTGATCGACCGCACCGAACATGCCGCGCGCGAATGTCTCGCGCCTCAGGAAACGGGCGGGCGAGATCTCGGGGAAGCAGCGGTTGCAGTCCGACGGCGTGGCGCGGTCGCACAGACGGTTCGTGCCCGTCTTCACCATCTGTCCGTGATGATGGCAGATCGAGAGATATTCGTGGAAGGTGAAGACGATGATCGCCTGCGGGCAGGCCCGGCGGATGGCATGGATCGTCTCGAGCCCGAGCCCGATGAAATGGTGGATATGGACCACGTCGGGCCGAACTTCGGCCACGACGCGCATGAAGTCGCGCTCCAGCTCCTCGGTATTGCGGTTCGAGAGCAGGAAATGGTCGTAATCGTCGGCGTGATAGAGGAAGTCGCCGCTGGTCTGCCGCAGGCTCATGAGTGCGGTGGCGCCATGGCGGGCGATGGGCGAGCCGACCCGCGCAAGATAATGCGAGCGCACGCCGGGCATTGCGTTCAGCCCCTTGTGCAGGTTGTAAGAGGCGATCTCCGCGCCGCCCAGCGAGAGGCTGGGATGGGCGTGGGACACAACAAGGACGCGCAGATCGGCATCCGGGCCTGCGATGTCGGCGGGAAATGTCGGCATCACGGTCATCTCATCAACCCCGCATATTGGAAACGAGCAGCGACCAGCGCCGGTTGAAACACCAGCGGTCGATCCGCTCACCGAGCCGTTTCCAGGCCGGCAGGCCGGCGCCCGCCTCCTCGTCGGCGGCAACCACGTCGATATCGGGCAGCCAGAGCGACGGCGTCCCGGCGAGCTTGAGCTTGAGGCAGAGGTCGCGCGCCTTGTCGGCAACGCCGAGATAGGAGCGGCTGAAGCCGCCCGCCGTCTCGATCGCGGCGCGTGAGACGAGGCAGCAGGCGAGCGTGCCCGCCACGACGTCGGTCGCGCCAGTCTGGGTCAGGGCCTGACGCGGGAAGCCGAGCTGGCGGTCGACGAGGCGAGCCTCGCCATTGCGCCGGTCGAGCCAGGTGCCGGCATAGCGGATCGACTCGTCCTCGAAGACCACGGTCGGGCTGACGAGGACCCGCCCGCCGCGCGCGCGCCAGGCGCGTTCCAGGCCCGCCAGCCAGCCGGGACTGCGCGGCAGGACGCCGGGTGCGAGGAAGGCGATGGCCTCGGCCTTCGTTGCATGGGCCGCCACCTCAAGCGCGTCGCAGGCATCGGCGACACCCTCGGCGCAGACGAGTCGCAGCGACAATTCGTAGAAGCCAGCCAGTCTCTGCACTTCGCCCGCAATGGCGTCGAAGGCCTCGATGGGAGCCGCCACGATGATAGGCGTGGCCTGCGTCGCCGGGTCGAGGCCGAGCAAGGCGAGCGTGGTCGCGATCTGCTCGACATCCTGCGTGGCAGCGATTGCGAGGACGAGCGGCGCGTTGCCATCGTCGAAGCCGTGGTCGCGCGTCTCGACAAT
>JBIPLL010000132.1:0-6794 GCA_044368425.1 Beijerinckiaceae bacterium | reverse complement strand
AAGTTCCCAACGGCTCGCATCGTGCACATGCACGACCTCAATACCCTCGACGATCTCGCCGACACGCCCTGCGAGCTTGCGCGACGCGATCTGCCGTTCCTTCCCCAACCGCAACTGCTCGCGCCGCAGATAGGGGATGATGATCAGCTGGATCGCCACCACCGAGCCAGCCAGCAGCCCGAGCCAGACATTCTGCATCAGGATGAAGGCCATCGCGGTGGCCGCCTGCGTCCCGAGGAACAGGGGCAGCACGAAGGCATCGCCGATGAAGCCACCGATCGGCTCGACCTCGTCCTTGACGATGGTTGCCGCCTCGGATGGTTTGATGCCGTGCAGCGTCTCGGGAAGAAAGCGCATGAGCAGGCGCACGAGATCGAAGCGCATCCGGCGCAGCATCCGCTCGCCGAGCGCGCCCTTCGCCACGTTGATCCAGTACTTGAAGCCGCCATTGACGAGGACAAGCGCCAGGAAAAGGCCCGAAAGTCCGAAGAGCAGGCCCATCTGGTCAAGCTGGAAGCCAGAAAACAATTGCCAGCTTCCCCCGCCGAGGAAGCCCGGCAGGCTCAGCGTCACGTCGAATGCGCCGACTGTCTGCTTGCCGTCCGTGAAGGCGCGCCCCTGGATCGCATCGTTGACGATGCGCTTGGGCAGTTCCAGCGACCAGAAATAGAAGGGCAGCGACGCGATCACCACCGCGAAGATGATGAGCTGGTCGCGCCGCGAATGCCGCCAGATATAGCGAAAGAGATTTCGATCCATCGCGCCGCAGCCACCCCGCCCCTCAGGCAGCCTTGCCACATTGTGGCGCCCTGTCCAGTGCCAAGCCCGGCACAATGGAGCCCGCGACGGGAAAACGCGGCCTCGCCGAACCACGATCGTGCGTATGGCATAGTGCTGGCAACGGAACATCGCTCATGGCACGGCATTGCGGTGGAGACGATAGGCGAACCCATGTCACCCATAAGAGTCACTGGGAAACAACAGGTGCCGGATGGACGAAAGGCGTCGTCTCGGCCTAGAGTGCGGCCATTCGGTAAGAGGGGACCGGGGGAGCGTGATGCCCCACACGAGGATAGTCGCAGGACCGGGCGCATTGTCGCCTGGCCGGGTCGGTTCCCATACCGAAAGCACGAGCGAGACGCAGCGTCCCGCCCGCGTGCTGATCTATAGCCACGACACGTTCGGGCTTGGGCATTTGCGCCGATCGCGGGCCATCGCCAACGCACTGGTGGCCCGGCAGCCGGGAACCTCGGTAATCATCATCTCGGGTTCGCCGGTCATCGGCAATTTCGAGTTCGGGAGCGGCGTCGACTATATCCGCGTGCCGGGCGTGACCAAATTGCCCGACGGCGACTATCGCAGCCTCAACCTCAATGTCAGCCTCGACGAGGCGGTGCAGCTTCGCCGCTCCATCATCCGCGAGACGGCCGATACGTTCGGGCCGGACATCTTCATCGTCGACAAGGAGCCGACGGGCTTCCGTGGCGAGGTGATGCCCGCCCTTGAGGAAATGGCGGGACGCGGCTGCCGGCTTGTGCTCGGCGTGCGCGACGTCATGGACGAGCCGGCGCTGCTCGCTCCCGAATGGGAGCGCAAGGGCGCGCTTGAGGCGCTGGAGCGCTATTACGACGAGATCTGGGTCTATGGCCTGAAGGCGATCTATGAGCCGCTTGGCGAGTTGCCCTTGAGCGAGCGGGCGAAGGAACGCGTGCACTATACGGGCTATCTGCGCCGCGAATTGCCGCTTGAGCCCTCGATCACCCGCTATCCTCGCCTGACACGCGGCCCCTTCCTGCTCGTGACGGCGGGCGGCGGCGGCGACGGCGAGGACATGATCGACTGGGTGATCAGCGCCTATGAGAGCGATCAGGCCCCCGAGATCCCGGCACTGATCGTCTTCGGCCCCTTCATGAACCGCGAGCGTCGTCGCGGCTTCATGGAGCGCATCAACCGCCATCCGCGCCTCGACGCGCTCTCCTTCGATACCAAGCTCGAAGTGCTGATGCAGAAGGCGACCGCCATCGTCGCCATGGGCGGCTACAACACGTTCTGCGAGATCCTGTCGCTCGACAAGCCGGCCCTGATCGTCCCGCGCACTCGCCCGCGCCTCGAGCAGTTCATCCGCGCGCGCCACGCGCAGGATCTTGGCCTGCTGAGCATGATCGTCGAGGAAAACGGCCAGCGCGATCCACTGGCCATGGCGGCGGCCCTCAGGGATCTGCTGTCGCAGAAGCGCCCCTCGGACGTCATCGTGCCGGGGCTGATGGCGGGCCTCGACGCGGTTGGTGACCGCTTCGTCGCAGCGATGGCGAAGAGGCGCCCGGCACCGCCCGTCAGTCAGGCCGCCGAATAGGCGCCGCCCGGACGTCACCCAGCGAAGGCAAGACGATGACATCTCCCCCGCCGCGATCCAACGCGCCGGCCGCCGCGCGGCTGGCAGGCGGACCGCTGCGCGACGCGCGGCTTGCGATTGTGGTCAAGGGCTATCCGCGCCTGTCGGAAACCTTCATCGCGCAGGAAATGCTTGCCCTGCAGGCGGCGGGCTTTGACTTCGACATCTGGTCCCTGCGCAAGCCGACCGACCGCGCGGTGCATCCGATGCACCGCAAGATCACGGCGCGCAGGCTCTATCTGCCGGAATATCTCTATCAGGGCCCCTTTCGCGTGCTGGCCGGCGCGCTCGCCGCTTTGCGCCAGCCGGGCCTCGGGGCGATGCTGAGCGCCTTCTTTCGTGACCTGAAGCGCGACTTCACGACCAATCGCGGTCGTCGCCTCGGCCAGGCACTCGTCCTCGCCCGCGAGCTGGATCCGGCAATCCGGCATCTTCACGTCCATTACCTGCACACGCCGGCTTCGGTCGTGCGCTACGCGGCGCTGCTGACCGGGCGCAGCTGGTCCTTCTCCGCCCATGCCAAGGATATCTGGACATCGCCCGACTGGGAAAAGCGGGAGAAACTGGCCGAAGCGCAATGGGGCGTGACCTGCACCCGCGCCGGCCACGCCGCGCTGGGCGCGCTCGCGCCCTCGCCAGAGCATGTCGGCCTCGTCTATCATGGTCTCGACCTGTCACGCTTCCCCTCCCCGCCCGAGGCCCGACCACCCCGGGACGGAACCATGCCCGGCGATCCCGTGCGCATCATGAGCGTGGGGCGCGCCGTCGCGAAGAAGGGCTATGACGACCTCCTCAAGGCGCTGGCCACCCTGCCGCCCGACCTCGCCTGGACCTTCGTCCATGTGGGGGGCGGTGAATTGCTCGACACGTTCCGCGCCCAGGCCCAGGCCCTTGGCCTGTCGTCGCGCATCGCCTTCATGGGCGCGCGCACCCAGCCCGAGATCATCGACCTGATGCGTCAGGCGGACATCTTCGTGCTGCCCGCCAAGGAGGCGAAATCGGGCGACCGCGATGGCCTGCCCAATGTCATCATGGAGGCGGCGAGCCAGGAAATGGCCATAATCGCTACCGATTTCGCAGGTATTCCCGAATTCATCCGCGACGACGTGGAGGGTTGGCTTGTGCCACCAGGCGACTGGACAAGCCTCGGCAACCGCCTCAACCTGCTGGCCCGCGACCCGGCGGCCCGGTTGCGGCTGGGACGAGCCGCCTATACCCGGCTGCGCGCCGATTTCGGTATGGAAGCCGGCATTTCCGACCTCTCCGCGCGGCTGACCGCCTCGCTGACATCGGGCGCGCACATGCAACAAGGGAGGACGCCGTGAGCATTCCCGTCGCCTTCTATGCCCCGCTGAAGCCGCCCGACGACTCGATCCCCTCCGGCGACCGCGAGATGGCCCGCCTCGTCCAGCGTGCCCTGCTGCAGGCGGGCTTCCGCACGACGCTCGCCTCACGCCTGCGCTCGCGCGAACCCGACGGGATCGAGGAGCGCCAGCGTGCCATTGCACAGGCCGGCGAGGCGGAAGCAAAACGGCTCATTGCGCATTATGGCGCCTTGCCCGCTCATGAGAGGCCGCGCCTCTGGGTGACCTATCATTGCTATTACAAGGCGCCCGACTGGATCGGCCCCGTCGTCACACAGGCGCTCGACATCCCCTATTGCATCGTCGAAGCCTCGCGCGCCGGCAAGCAGGCAACCGGTCCCCACGCCTTCGGCCATCGCGGAGCGGAGCACGCCATCGACAGGGCGCATGTCCTGTTCGCGCCCACCGCCCATGACCGCCACGCCCTCGACCTCTATCGCCTCCCGCACCAGCGCATCGTCGATTGGCCGCCCGTGGTCGATCTCGGCGAATGGCCGATCAACCCGCCCCGCCGCCCGCAGGCGCGAAAAGCCGGACCCGTGCGGCTTCTGACCGTTGCCATGATGCGGCAGGGTGCGAAGGAGGCGTCCTACAGCCTGCTGGCCCAGGCCCTGTCGCGCCTGACGCCCGGCCGCTGGCTCATCGACATCGTGGGCGACGGCGAGGCGCGCGGAAAGGTTTTTGCTGCCTTCGCGCAGGCCGGCGTGGCGGTGCGTTTTCATGGCAAGATCGAGGACCGGCGCCGGCTGGCTGCGCTTTATGGTGAGGCTGACCTTTTCGTCTGGCCCGCCGTCAGGGAGGCCTTCGGCATGGTCTTTCTGGAGGCACAGGCCCAGGGCTGCCCGGTCGTGGCCGGCAATGAGCGCGGGGTCGCGAGCGTCGTCATGCACGAGCGCACCGGGCTTCTGACGCCGCCCGGCGACGTGCCTGCCTTCGCAGAGGCGACGCAGAGCCTGATCGACGATGCAGATCGGCGGATGGCCTTCGCACAGGCGGCGCGCGATTTCGTGCACAATGAGCGCACCCTGGCCCACGCCGCCCGGATCTTCAGCCAGACCCTGCGCCCGCTTGCCGCCGGCAGCGCCTGATGCGCGCGCTGATCCTCGTGACGCACCTGCTGGGGATCGGCCACCTCAGCCGGATGGCGGCTCTCTCGCGCGCGCTCGCGCGCTCAGGCCATGGTGTCACGCTGGTCTCGGGCGGCATGCCATCGCCGGTCACGCATCTCGACGGCGTCGATTGCGTGCAATTGCCGGCATTGCGCAGCGCAGGTCTTGACTTCCGCGGCCTGCTCGATGCCGCCGGCAATCCCGCATCGCCCGAGCTGATGGCGCAGCGCATTGCCCTGATCCGGCAGGCCCTGCGGGAAAATGCTCCCGACATCGTCGTGACCGAGCTTTTCCCCTTCGGACGACGGGCGCTGGCGGCGGAATTCGGCGCCGTGATCGACGCACTTGAGGACATGCCGAGGCGCCCGCGCCTTGTCGCGTCCGTGCGCGACATCCTCGTCGCGCCCCGCGACCGGGCCAAATGCGAGCGGGCGCATACCATCCTGCGCAACCTCTACGACGCCGTACTCGTCCATGGTGATCCGGCCATTTCGCGCCTCACGGATAGCTGGCCCCTGCCGGACGATCTGGGGGCGCGCTGCATCGATACAGGCTTCCTGCACGAACAGCCCGCCACGAGCGCCGCAACGCCCGATGCGAGCGATATCGTTGTCTCCGGCGGAGGATCGGCGGCAAGCCTGCCGCTCCTGCGCGCTGCGGTCGCTTCAGCGGGTCTTCGCCCCGACCTCACCTGGCACATTCTCGTCGGCCACGGCGTTGCGGAAGCGGATTTTGCCACCTTGCAGGACGAGGCAACCGGTCGGCGCAATGTCAGGATCGAGCGTGCAAGGGCCGACTTCCCCGCACTTCTTCGCACCGCGCGGCTCTCGGTCAGCCAGGCGGGCTATAACACGGTGCTCGACATCATCGCAGCCGGTTGTCGTGCCGTGCTCTGCCCGTTCGAAACACCGACCGAAACGGAGCAGCGCAGCCGGGCAGAGCTTTTCGCGCGCCGAGGGCTTGCGATTTGCCTGCCGGAAGCCGAGCTGACAGCGGCGGCCCTCGCACACGCCGTCAGTCAGGCTCTGGCTAACCCCGCGCCTCGCGCCCATGCCGTCGACGTATCGGGTGCAGCACGCAGTGTCGCGGCCCTGGAGCGCCTTGCGGCCTGCCGTCTCCCGCCATGCGAGCCGCTGCCCGCCCCCGCAATCCTGCCGGCCGACTCCGCCATGGACGCAAGGGGCGACTGGCAGGAGCTGCGCGACGGGCTGGCCCGCCGGAACGACGGCCGCCCGCTCCATGTCTGGTGGCGCGACGACGACGCGCGCCACGATACGCCGGCCCTGCGCCGCCTGCTTGCGGTGGCAGCCGATCTGAATGCGCCGCTGACCCTGGCCGTCATCCCTCCTGGCGCGGGCCATGATCTGGCGGACCGGCTGGCCTTCGCAGATGCGCCGGCAGACCGCATATCTGTCGCGCTTCACGGCTGGTCTCATGCCAACCACGCAACGGGCGACGAGAAATCGGCGGAATGGGGCGCCCAGCGTCCTCTTGGGACACGCATCGCCGAAGTCGAGCGCGGCAAGGCCCAGCTCACGGCCCTGTTTGGCGGCAGACTCCTGCCGATGGTGGTGCCCCCCTGGAACCGGATCGCGCCGGATCTCGCCGCCGTACTGCCAGACCTCGGCCTGCCTCTCCTCTCGACATTCGGCCCCGCACTGTCTCCATCGGGCACGTCGTCCGTTGGAGCACTGCAACGCCGCGACGATGCCGGCGCCTTGGGGCCGACCGGCGTTAACACCCATGCCGATCCGGTCGACTGGCGCGGCCGCCGATCCGCGCTTGATGCCCGCGAGCTTGTGGCCATGACATTGCGCGCAGCGCCGGGCGAACCGATCGGCCTTCTCACGCACCACCTGATGCAGGACGAACCGATCTGGCGCCTGACCATGCGCTGGCTCGCCGAAATGCAGGCGATTCCGGGCTTTG
>JBIPLL010000131.1:0-6796 GCA_044368425.1 Beijerinckiaceae bacterium | reverse complement strand
TGACCGGTGCGGCGGTCGAGATCCACAACGGTCGAATCGACGATGTTCTGCCGGATCTCCCGCCTGTTGATGTCGTCACGGCCCGCGCCTTGGCTCCCCTGCCTATTCTTCTCGAGTGGACCGAGAAGCTGTGGAGAAATGGAGCCGTCGCGCTTTTTCCCAAGGGACAAGATCTAGAGCTGGAATTGACCGATGCAGCTAAATCTTGGAGACTCGGCTACGATCGTTTATCAAGTCTGACAGATCACGCCGCCCGAGTCGTCCGGATCCATGAGCTGAAACGGCTCTGAACGAACGCGTCAGGCTTGCGCCCGAGGATCCGATGAATCCTGTCCAGCCTGTCCATGCCGGTTCCACGCAGCCACGCGTGCTCGCACTCGCCAACCAGAAGGGCGGTGTCGGAAAGACGACGACGGCCATCAATCTGGGAACTGCGCTGGCTGCAATCGGCGAGCGTGTGCTGATCATCGATCTTGATCCGCAAGGGAACGCATCGACGGGCCTCGGCATCCATCGCAAGGACAGGCGTCTGTCGACCTATGATGTCATGGTTGGACGTGAATCGCTGCAGAACGTGATGCGCGAGACCAATGTCCCACGCCTGTGGGTGGCGCCGTCGACGCTCGACCTTCTCGGTGTCGAGCTGGAGATCGCAGCGACGAAGGATCGTGCAACACGCCTGCGTCAAGCTGTTCGGGCGCTGGCGGCGAGCGATACGTCACCGAGCTATATCCTGATCGACTGTCCGCCTTCCCTGAACCTGCTGACAGTCAATGCCCTGGTTTCGGCCGATGCGGTGCTTGTTCCATTGCAATGCGAGTTTTTTGCCCTCGAAGGCTTGAGCCAGTTGTTGTCGTCCGTCGAGCAGGTGCGTGACGCACTCAATCCCAAGCTCACGATTCATGGCGTCGTGCTGACAATGTTCGATCCCCGCAACAATCTGTCGACGCAGGTGGTTGCGGATGTCAGGCAATTCATGGGGGCAAAGGTCTACGATACGGTCATTCCGCGAAATGTCCGTATCTCGGAGGCTCCGTCCCACGGAAAGCCGGTCCTGCTCTATGACCTGAAATGTGCCGGAGCGCAGGCCTATCTCAGGCTTGCTTCCGAGGTGATTCAACGCGAGAGACGCCTTCGCGCGGCCTGAGTGTCCATGTCGGCCAGGTCCGGTCTTGAAGCATTGCGCGTCTAGGAGTTGACGATGGCAGAAGAAGGTGTCCGGCGGTTGGGCCGTGGACTGGCAGCCCTGATCGGTGATGCCGGCGACGAAGGCGATGCCCTCGTCCGTGCGAAGGGCCAGCGTCTGGTTCCGATCGAATTCGTCCGCCCAAGTCCGCGTAATCCGCGCAAGACATTTGGCGATGAGGATCTGACAGACCTGACTAATTCCATCCGCGAAAAGGGAGTGATCCAGCCCATTCTTGTGCGTACATTGCCCGGCATGCTCGATGCCTATGAGATCATCGCCGGCGAGCGGCGCTGGCGCGCCGCGCAACGCGCCGAGCTGCATCAGGTTCCGGTCATTCTCATCGAGGCTGACGACCGCGAGGCGCTTGAGCTTGCCATCATCGAGAATGTCCAGCGCGCAGATCTGAACGCGCTCGAGGAAGCAGCCGGCTATGAACGCCTTATCGCCGAATTTGACTACAGCCAGAATGATCTCGCCAAGGTCATCGGCAAGAGCCGGAGCCACGTCGCCAATACGCTTCGCCTGATGAGGCTGCCTGACAGCGTCAAAGCGCGCGTTGCAGGGGGCGAACTGACGGCTGGTCACGCGCGCGCGCTCCTGTCCGTGTCCGACCCGGAATCGGTTGCCCGGCAGATCGTGGAGAAAGGACTGAATGTCCGCGAAGTCGAGCGTATCGCGCAGGATGAAGCCGAAGGCATCGACACGACACGCAAGCCTCGGATGCGACGTGAGAAGGATCCCGATACGCGCGCCGTTGAGCTCGCGCTCGAACAGGTTCTTGGGCTTTCGGTCTCGATCGATCATCGCGGGCAAGGCGGCGAAGTGCGGATCCGGTACAAGACGCTCGAACAGCTCGACGCCTTATGCCAGCGTCTTCAGGATTGACGCTGGTTCAGGTGCGCCCGCCGCGTCTGGCTGCTGCTCCCAGGCTCCAGAAGGCCTGCCTCAGAATCGCTTCGGCTGTCAGCGACTGCCGTCTAACCTCCAGGATCGCCGCTTGCAGGTCAGCTGCTGCCTTGCTCGCGCTTGTCGGTGTCCAGATTGCCAGATGGCGTTTCATCGCGTCCTTGCGCCTGAAGTGCAACCTGATCTGACGGTCGGATGTGAAATCATAGCCAGATTGCCTCGCTGTGCGATCCGCGATCTGCACGATGAGCAGAGCGTGCCGTTGTGCGGCCCCCAAAATCACGCCGGGGTCGGTCGATTCCCGTAACAGCTTCAGCAAGGCCTTGTCGCAATTCGTGAAATCGCCGGAGAAGGCACTGTCGACGGCGATGTCGAGCGCAACGGCTGAGACGTCACCGACGATAGCCATAATGTCATCGGCACCAAGCCGCTTCGATTCGCCTGCGTAACAGATCAGCTTGGCGATCTCGTTGCGCGTCGCTGCGCGGTCAGCTCCCAGCAGGTCCAGCAGCAATCCGCGGCCGTCCGCATCGAGTGCGATGCCGGAGCCACGAAGGGTCTCGTCGACGAGTGCTGCGATGTCGCGCTCGCTGTCGCTGTAACAGGCGATGCTGGCAATCACGCGCGCAGAATCGCCCAGGCTGCGCAACGGTGCCCCCTTGGCGAGATCGCCGGCCTCGATCACGATGCGGGCGTCGAGCGGCGGGGTGGTCACAAGAGGCTCGACGGACGGCGCGAGGTTTCGGCTTGTCGCCTTGACCCAGAGGCAGCGTCTTCCCCCAAACAAGGCGCGCGTATTGGCTTCGTCGACAAGCCTCATCGGATCGTTGGCCAGGTCGTCGCCGTCAAGACGGACAAGCTGGAACGAGTCTTCCGGATCGTCGACGGCCGCATGGGCCAGCTTGCGTGACCTTTCCGACACGAGGCCCGCATCCGGGCCAAAGACCAGAAAGATCGGGTAACCCGGATCGGTCCGGCGCAGCAGAGCCTCGACGTCGCCGGCTCGGATCTCGGTCATCGTCGCTCCGCGGCTTGCTCAGACGCGGGAGGCGAGCGTCGAGGCGATGCGGATCCTGATCTGCTCGGCGAGCTGGCGCGCCAGACGGATTTCGGTGTCGCGAGCGGCGCGCAACGTCGCGAAACGCTGCGGGTTCCGGTCATAGGACGCACTGGCGACCGCCTTGCCCGTCGTCACGACCTTGTCGTCTGCGATCGACTTGAGGGTGTAGGTCACCTCTGAGGTGATCGTCGCGGCATCGGCGCGCCCGGTATCGGTATTGACGATTGCGGAATCGACACGCTGGTTGACGCTCATCTCCAGGCGATAGCGGATCGGGCCCGTGGCAGCGCCGCCACTCAGCTCGAACTGTGTTTCCTGGCGCAGGTAATGCCCGATGCGCTCCTGCCCGATGCGGTCGCCGACCGGGGCCACATCGATTGCGGCAAGGTCGGCTGCGACCGTCGCCGTGGCGGAATTGACGCCGTAAAGCGGCTGGAAACAGCCAGCGAGGCCAAACGCCAAGGCCGCCACGACCAGAGAGACCCGCAAGGGACGGCGAAGCTCAAGCGACGACATTGACGATCCTCTGGGGCACGACGATGATCTTGCGCAACGGTCGACCTTCCATCGCCTTCTGCACGGCGTCCAGTGCCAGAACCGCTTTTTCGACCGAAGCGGCATCGGCTTCACGAGGGACCGTTACGTCGGCGCGCTTCTTGCCGTTGACCTGCACAGGCAGGGTGATCTCGTCATCGACGAGCATGTCCGGATCGAGGGCGGGCCATGCCGCCTGCGCGACCAACCCGTCACGGCCCAGGACACGCCAGCATTCCTCGGCGAGATGCGGCATCATCGGCGCCACCATCTGCACGAGAATCTCTGCAGCCTCGTGGAGGCAGGGTGCATCCTCGCCGGAGCGCAGTGCGCCCTCGATCTCCGAGGCGAGCGTATAGGCGGTAGCCACACCCGTGTTGAAGCGCAGATCCTCGATGGCACGCGAGAACCGGTCGAGAGCACGATGCGCGGCGCGGCGCAGGGCGCCGTCAGTGGCTTTGGAGGGGGGCCGGGCGGCAACGTCGTTGGTCAGGCGCCACAGCCGCTGAACGAACCGGAAGGCGCCCTGCACGCCCTCCTCGGTCCAGATCACGTCACGCTCGGGCGGCGAGTCGGACAGCATGAACCAGCGAGCCGTATCGGCCCCATAGGTGCCGATGATCTCGTCGGGATCGACGGTATTCTTCTTCGACTTCGACATCTTCTCGATGGAGCCGATCTCCACCGGTGAGCCCGTTGCGATCTCGACCGCGACGCGCTGGCTGTTCTGCGTGCCAATCTCGATCTCCGCCGGGGTCAGCCACTGGCCTGATGCGGAGCGGTAGGTCTCATGCACGACCATGCCTTGCGTGAAGAGTCCGGCAAAGGGCTCCTCGATGCCTGCATGGCCCGTCGCCTTCATGGCCCGGGTGAAGAAGCGCGAATAGAGCAGGTGCAGGATCGCGTGCTCGATCCCGCCGATATACTGGTCGACCGGCAGCCATCCGGTCTGGCCATCAACCGCTTCGGGCGTTGTCGGCGCAGTCTCGTTCCACGGGTCGGTGAAACGGGCGAAATACCAGGAGGAATCGACGAAGGTATCCATCGTGTCCGTCTCGCGACGGGCTGGCTTCCCGCAGGCCGGGCAGGCGCAATGGCGCCAGGTCGGGTGACGGTCAAGAGGGTTGCCGGGCAGGTCGAAGCTCACATCCTCGGGCAGCGTGACCGGGAGCTGATCGGCGGGAACCGGCTGCGGGCCGCATGCCTCGCAATGGATGACCGGGATCGGGCAACCCCAGTAACGCTGGCGGGAAATGCCCCAGTCACGGAGGCGATAATTGACCTTGCGCGTACCGGCGGGCCGGCCGTCGCGCATCTGCGATTCAAGGCGCCGCGCAACCTCTTCCTTGGCTGCCGCGATGCCGAGGCCATCCAGGAAGCGGGAATTGATCAGCGTGCCCTCGCCGTCATAGGGCGCCTTGCCGATCCGGAAGGTCGCTGCGTCCTCGCCCGCAGGGCAGACGACGGGCAGGATCGGCAGGGCCTTCGACGTCGCAAAGTCGAAGTCGCGCTGGTCATGGGCCGGACAGCCGAAGATGGCGCCCGTGCCGTAGTCCATCAGGATGAAGTTGGCGATCCAGACCGGCAGCTCCTGGTCGGGGTCAAAGGGGTGGCGGACTTTCAGCCCGGTGTCGAAGCCCAGCTTCTCGGCTGTCTCGATCTCGGCCTCGGAGACGGCGCCCTGGCGGCAGGCCTCGACGAAGGCGGCCGCCTCTGGGTTGGCTGCGGCGACCTCGGAGGCCAGGGGATGGTCCGCCGCAATCCCGACGAAGGCGGCCCCGAACAGGGTGTCCGGACGGGTGGTGTAGACCTCCAGGCCATCGGTCCGGGCCGGATCGCTGAAACGGAAGTGGAACCGGGCGCCCCGCGAACGCCCGATCCAGTTCTCCTGCATGGTCCGGACCTTCTCCGGCCAGCGATCAAGGGTCTTCAGGTCATCGGTCAGAGCGTCGGCATAGTCGGTGATGCGCAGGAACCACTGGCTCAGCCGGCGCTTCTCGACCACCGCGCCCGAACGCCAGCCGCGGCCGTCGATGACCTGCTCATTGGCCAGCACCGTCTGGTCGACCGGGTCCCAGTTGACCAGGCTCTCCTTGCGATACACCAGCCCCTTTTCGAACAGGTCCAGGAACCAGGCCTGCTGGCGGCCGTAGTACTCCACATCGCAGGTGGCGAACTCCCGGGACCAGTCGATGGACAGGCCCAGCTCCTTCAACTCGCCCCGCATCCGGTCGATGTTGTCGTAGGTCCAGGCCTTGGGGTCGACCCCCCGCTCCATGGCGGCGTTCTCTGCCGGCAGGCCGAAGGCGTCCCAGCCCATGGGGTGCAGGACGTTGAAGCCCTGCGCCCGCTTGTAGCGCGCGATCACATCGCCCAGGGCGTAGTTGCGCACATGGCCCATGTGGAGGCGTCCCGAGGGATAGGGGAACATCTCAAGGACGTAGTACTTGGGCCGTGACGGGTCAGGGGGGCCGGCGCGGAACGCGTCCGCCGCCTCCCAGGCGCGGCGCCACTTCGGCTCGGTCTCTTTCGGGTTGTATCTGGCCATGGCGGGCACACCGTCGGATCGGGTCACGGAGAAAAGGGCGGACCGGCCCCCTGGGCGCGGTCCGGCCGGTCGGGGCCGGTGAGCGGGTCCTGGAGAGCCGGGCTACGCCCCCGGGGGTTCAGCCGGGGACGTCGGAAAGTCGGACCTGGCGCGCCCGCGTCAGGATGGCGTTCTCAAGGTCGATCTCGGTCTGGGCGTTCACCTGGGCGTCGGACCAGGCGCCCGAGGGATCGCGCACCTGCCGGAACAGGGCGACATTCAGGCCATCCGCCCGAAGCCGGCTGTCCAGGATGTAGACGGTCGCCTTGAAGCGTTCGTCCGGCTTCTCGGGGTTCACGAACCAGTCCGTGATGATCACGCCGCCATAGGGGTCGGCCGAGGCCAGGGGCATGAAGGACAGGGTGTCGAGGGCCGCCCGCCACAGATAGCCGTTCACCGAAATGACGGGCCGGTCGCCCTGCGGATTCGCTCCGCCCTGGAACACGCCGAGGGGATTGAACCCCGCAGGCTCCTGCCCCTCGAAGGTCCTTGGGGCCGGGTTCGACGCACAGGCGCCGAG
>JBIPLL010000130.1:0-6805 GCA_044368425.1 Beijerinckiaceae bacterium | reverse complement strand
ACGATGCGCCCGAATTCGGGCACGAACCGCCCCAGAACACCGGCCTCGTTCATGCGCCGCAACACGGTTTCCGGCGCATGGCGCGAGGTCAGGAGTTCGACGAAGAGCCGGTTGGCCTCTGGGTTTTCGCGCAATGTGCGATCGATGAGGCGCAGCGAGCGGCTCGCCAGATGCGTCGCGTCCGGATGGATGGCGACATTGGTCCGGTCCGCGATCCAGAACAGCCGGATCAGGTTCACCGGATCGCGCGCGAAGGCCTCGGGATCGGAGACGGTCAACCGGTCCGCGTCGATGATGAAATCGGGATGGCCTGTCCCCGGCGTGCGGCGGCGGCGCAGGTGGCCGAGCACGCGATCCAGCATCGCACGCGGCTTGGCCTGGCGCGCCTCCATCGCGGCGCAGACGATGGCGGTGAGGTCGCCGACATCCTTGGCCACGAGGAAATAGGCCTTCATGAACCGCTCGACGCCGGATTGCCCGCCGCGTGGACCATAGCCCATGGCGCCCGCAATCTGGCGCTGAAGGTCGAAGGACAGCCGCTCCTCGGCACGTCCGGTCATGAAATGCATGTGGCATCGCACCCGCCACAGGAACTCCTCGCAGCGCTGGAACAGCTTCGCCTCGCGCGCTGTGAACAGGCCCGCCTTGACGAGTTCGTCGGTGGCGTGAACGCGGAAAACGTATTTTCCGATCCAGAAGAGGGTGTTGAGATCGCGTAAGCCCCCCTTGCCGTCCTTGACGTTCGGCTCGACGAGATAGCGCGAGGCGCCGGCCCGCGAGACGCGGGCATCGCGTTCCGCGAGCTTTGCCACAACGAATTCCGGCGCCGTAGACTGGACGAGCTCGCGGTCGAAGCGCGTCATCATCTCGTCGTAAAGGGCCTGCTCGCCGGTCAGGAAGCGTGCTTCGAGCAGGGCCGTGCGGATCGTCACGTCGGCACGCGCCTCCCGCAGGCATTCATCGACCGAGCGGGTGGCATGCCCAACCTTCAGCTTGAGGTCCCACAGCACATAGAGCATCCACTCGACGACGCTCTCGCTCCAGGCGGTCTGCTTGTAGGGGAACAGGAACAGCAGATCGACATCCGACCCCGGTGCCATCGTGCCCCGGCCATAGCCGCCGGTCGCGACGACGGCGAGATGCTCGCCCGCCGATGGATTGCTGAGCGGAAAGACATGCGCCGTCGCGACGCGGTGCAGGCCGATGACGACGGCATCGGTCAGGCGGGCGATGCGCCGGGCGCAGGCCAGACCGTCCTGGTCGGTCGCGAGCTGGAGGCGGGCGTTCCGCAGCCCGGCATCGATCGTGCGCCGCAGAAGACCGATCAGGGCAGGACGGAATTCGCCATCGCTGGCAGGCTGGAGACCCATGAGCGCGGCCAGCCTGGCCGGCAAGACGGACGCGGCATCCGCGTCCCGCTCCACTATCATGTCGTCGGCCATGCTCTCGTCGGTTCCGGTTTTCCTGCAGGATTTCGAGCCCTCCACGTCTTTAGCACGCGGATCCGCTTCATGCGATGACGCTCGGGAGCGACTTCGGCGGACAATTCGTCCGGCAAACCGGATTTTGTTTGACTTGAAGAACGCATCGTCCTAGGAAACGGATACGCGCCGATTTGAGCGACAGCTTGCGGGCGCGAAACAAGTGCAGCTAAAGCGCCGGGGTCAGGGTTGCCTCCCCATCGCTTGTCGAGCCGGAGATGATTCCCATGACCAAGTTTTCACGGACCTCGCTTTCACGTCGCGTTTTCCTGTCCCTGACGGCCGGCGCCGTGCTGGCAGGCGCCATTGCCGGTCCGGCATTGGCGCAGTCGGTCAAGGAAGTCCGCATCGACTGGGCGACCTACAATCCCGTCAGCCTTGTCCTCAAGGAGCGCGGCATCCTCGAGAAGGCCCTCGCCTCGGAGGGCATTTCCGTCCGCTGGGTCCAGTCGCTGGGCTCCAACAAGGCGCTGGAATTCCTCAATGCCGGGTCCATCGACTTCGGCTCGACGGCGGGCTCCGCCGCCCTTGTCGCGCGCATCAACGGCAATCCGATCAAGGCCGTCTATGTCTTTTCGCGGCCGGAATGGACCGCGCTCGTCACCCGCAAGGACACCGGCATCACGAAGGTGGCCGATCTGAAGGGCAAGCGCGTCGCCGTGACGCGCGGCACCGATCCGCATATCTTCCTTGTGCGCGCCCTGGCCGAGGCCGGGCTGACCGAGCGCGACGTGCGCCTCGTCCTGTTGCAGCATCCCGATGGCCGTCTCGCCCTTGAGCGCGGCGACGTCGACGCCTGGGCGGGTCTCGATCCGCTGATGGCGGCGGCCGAGATCGAGAGCGGCGCGGTCCTGTTCCATCGCAAGGCGGAAGCCAATACCTGGGGCATCCTGAACGTCCGCGAGGCCTTCGCGAAGGACAATCCCGAACTGACCCGCAAGGTGCTCGCCGCCTACGAGGAGGCGCGCCGTTGGGCGCTTGCCAATCCCGCCGAGCTCAAGGCGCTCTATGGTCAGGTCACCAAGCTGCCGGAGCCGGTCGTGTCGCGCACCCTCGACACCCGCACCGAGCTCACGCACAGCGCCATCGGCGAGCCGCAGCGCGCGTCGATCCTCGCGGCCGGGCTTGCCCTGCGCGAGGCGGGCGTGCTGCCGGCCGGCACGGATATGCAGGCGGCTCTTGACAGTCTCATCGACCGGCGCTTCGTGACGGCATCGCGCTGATCACGAGGTCCCGCCCGGCATGAGCCTCCCCGCCACCGGCCTGAACGCCCAAACCCTGCCCGCCCAAACCCTGCCCCCGGACGAGACGCCGGCGGGGCAGGCGCGGCCGGCATCCTCGGTCTGGACGGGGGGCTGGATCGGTTTCATCCTGCCGCTGGCGGTGGCTTTGACCTGGGAAGCACTCGTGCGCTTCGGCGTCACGCAGGGGCGTCTGGCGCCGCCTCCCTCCCGCATCATCTCGACGCTCTGGGCGCTCGCCGCGTCCGGCGAGCTTGCCTTGCATACGGCGGCAACGCTCGGCCGTGTCGCGGCCGGCTTCGCCATCGGCGGCATCGCGGGCACACTGCTGGGAGCGGCAACAGGCGCCTCCGCGACCTTGCGCGCCGCACTCGACCCGACGGTCCAGGCCCTGCGCGCCATTCCCTCCATCGCCTGGGTGCCGCTTTTCATCCTCTGGCTCGGCATCTTCGAGGCATCCAAGGTTGCACTGATCGCGCTTGGCGTGTTCTTCCCGGTCTATCTCGGCGTGATGGGGGCCATTCTCTCCGTCGATCGAAAGCTGATCGAGGTCGGTCGCGTGTTCCGCCTGTCGGGCTTCGAGATGACGCGCCGCGTTCTCCTGCCTGCCGTGCTGCCCGCCTGGATTGTCTCGCTGCGCTCGGGGCTGGGCCTCGGCTTCATGTTCGTCGTGGCCGCCGAACTGATGGGCGCCTCGGAAGGGCTCGGCTATCTCCTGCTCGACGGCCAGCAGACCGGCCGCGTCGACCAGATCGTTGCCGCCATCCTCGCCTTCGCCATTCTCGGCAAGCTCGCCGACGCCCTGCTCGTGCTCGTCACAGCCCGCTTCACGCGCTGGCAGGACGTCGCACGCGGCCGGCTTTGACCGGGGAGACCTCGCATGCTGCGTATTGACGCTGTCTCCAAGACCTATGCCGACGGCACCCGCGCGCTGGCTTCGATCCAGCTCGAGATCGGGTCCGGCGAGATCGTCGCGCTGGTCGGCGGGTCCGGCT
This sequence comes from Beijerinckiaceae bacterium, assembly GCA_044368425.1. Classification (GTDB taxonomy): domain Bacteria; phylum Pseudomonadota; class Alphaproteobacteria; order Rhizobiales; family Beijerinckiaceae; genus JBIPLL01. The sequence continues at coordinate 3,088 of JBIPLL010000130.1, read as the reverse complement.
GCGGCAAGACGACCCTGATGCGCCTCGTCGCCGGCCTCGACACGGCCAGCGCCGGGGCGATCTCGCTCGACGGCGAGACGCTGACGGCACCCCATCCGGCGGTCGGGATCGTCTTTCAGGAGCCGCGGCTGTTTCCCTGGCTCAGCGTCGCCGACAATGTCGGCTTCGGGCTTGCCGCCGAAGGCACGGCCGCCCGCACGCAGCGCGTCGGGGCAGCGCTCGCCCGCGTCGGTCTGGGCGAACATGCCGGCCGCTGGCCGCGTGATCTTTCTGGCGGTCAGCAGCAGCGTGTCGCCATCGCCCGCGCGCTCGTCACGCGGCCCAAGGTGCTGCTGCTCGACGAGCCGTTCTCCGCGCTTGATGCCTTCACGCGTCGCTCCCTGCACGAGCACCTGATGACGCTCTGGCAGGAATCGCGCCCCACCATCCTGATGGTGACGCACGATGTCGACGAGGCAGTTGCGCTCGCCGACCGCGTCGTGGTGATGCAGCCCAAGCCCGGCCGGATCTTCGACATCTTCCATCTCGGGCTTGCTCGCCCGCGCGACCCGCGCGTGGCCGGCGTCGAGGCCGCCAAGCGCCGCGTGCTCAACGCCCTCGACCGCAGCCTCGAGCCCGATGCCGTGCCGCGCATCGAGACGGGGCAGGAGAGCGCAGCCCATTGGTGGTAAGGCGCGCTTGCGCTAAAGCCAGCCGGGACCGCGCCCGTCGCGCCCCGCCATCCACGCCGAAGAGGACACATCCATGGACGCCGCAACCCTTCGCGCCATGCAGGCCCCCATCAAGGACGGCTATCGCTCGAATCCCGACGCCGCGATCATCACCCTGCGCGCGCATGGCACGATCGACGAGAGCAAGATCGCCTGCAAGGTCGAGACCGGCCGCGCCATTGCCGAAGCAGGCCTGCATCCCGCGACTGGCGGCTCGGGCGCCGAACTCTGCTCGGGCGACATGCTGCTCGAGGCGCTCGTCGCCTGCGCCGGCGTCACGCTGAAGGCTGTCGCCACCGCGCTGGAAATCCCGCTCACGAAGGGCGTGGTCAAGGCCGAGGGCGATCTCGACTTCCGCGGGACGCTGGGCGTCGACAAGCAGGCGCCGGTGGGCTTCCGCTCGATCCGCCTGAGCTTCGAGGTCGATGCCGGCGACACCCCCCAGGAGCGTCTCGACCAGCTCATGAAGCTGACCGAGCGCTATTGCGTCGTCTTCCAGTCGCTGAACACGCGCCCCGAACTCTCGGCGACGCTGACGCGGGTCTGACCCGCTCTCGCCGGAAGAGGCGCGCGGGCCATTCCATCCGCGCTGCCTGATCCGGGAGCGATTGCCGTGACGACGACGCCTTACTCTGGAAAGTAAGGCGTCAGCGGCCGACCTTGGGCTCGATCGCATCCCAGATCGCGACGGCCAGGTCCGGGCCGCCCAGCCGCTTGATGGCGCGAATCCCGGTGGGCGAGGTCACGTTGATCTCGGTCAGGTTGCCGTCGATCACGTCGATGCCGACGAAGATCAGGCCCCGCTCGCAAAGCGCGGGCCCGATCCGTGCGCAGATTTCCTGCTCGCGCGCGGTCAGGTCGGTCGGACGTGCGGCGCCGCCCCGCACCATGTTGGAGCGGATATCGTTTTCCGCCGGCACGCGGTTGACCGCTCCTGCGGCCTCGCCGTCGATCAGGATGATGCGCTTGTCGCCTTCCTTCACCTGCGGCAGGAAGCGCTGCACCACCCAGGGCTCGCGGAACGTCGCGGCGAACAGGTCGTAGAGCGAGCCGAAATTCGGATCGGTGACGCCGACCTTGAACACGGCGGCCCCGCCATTGCCGTAGAGCGGCTTCATCACGATCTCGCCGAACTCCGCCCGGAACGCCTCGATCGCCGCCTTGTCGCGCGTGATCAGGGTCGCGGGCATCAGGTCGGGAAATTCGGTGACGAAGATCTTTTCCGGCGCATTGCGCACATGGGCGGGGTCGTTGACGACGAGCGTCTTCGGGTGCACCCGTTCGAGCAGATGGGTCGCCGTGATATAGGCCATGTCGAAGGGCGGATCCTGGCGCATCAGCACCACATCGACATCGGCCAGATCGATATTCCGCGGCTCGGCCAGCGTGCAATGGTCGCCGGCGACGTCGCGCACCTGCGTCTCGCGCATCGTGGCGACCACCCGCCCGTCGCGCATCGACAGCTTCTCGGGGCCATAGGTGAACAGCCTGTGTCCGCGCGCCTGTGCCTCGAGCATCAGCGCGAAGGTGGAATCCCCCGCAATCTTGATGGTCTCGATGGGGTCCATCTGGACGGCAACTGTGAGCGGCATGACGGGAGCCTCGCGCGGAACGGGTGGTGTTTATCGGCCGGACCGGCCCGCGCCGCAAGCGCGGCGGGCAAGGCACGGTCGCCAGTCCTGCAAGCCCCTCACCAGTCCTCGACCGGCAACGCGATGGCATCGGGCAGGTGGCGGGGCCATGACCACGGGCGCACCAGAACGATATCGCCGCGCAGGCTGAACGACATCGCCCAGGGATTGCGCGTGAGCCATTGCCGCAGCGAGCGGGCCATCAGCCGTGCCTTGGCCGGCGTGATGCTGGCAAGCGCCGTCTGGTGGTCGACGCGGGCCTTGACCTCGACGACGGCAATCACGTCGCCGCGCCGCATCAGCAGGTCGATTTCCCCGCCCTTGCCGCCGATATTCCGTCCGACGAGCCGGTAGCCCTTCAGCATCAGCGCCAGCATGGCGAGATGCTCTGCGCGGCGCCCCCAGCGATTGGCGCCCTGCCGCGCGTCGCGGCTCATGCCGGCGGCCGGTCTGGCGCAACCGTGCCTGCGGCGGCTTCGAGGTCGGTCTCGGCTTCCTGCGCCTCGCGCTCGGCCGCCATCGCCAATGCCCGGGCATAGACGTCCTTGCGCGGCAGGCCGAGCTCCTGCGCCACCATCGTCGCCGCATCGCGCACGCTATGGTCCGCCAGCGCCCGTTCCAGCAAGCCGTCGAGATCGAGCAGCGATTCGGCCCTCTGGCTGTCGGCCGACGGCGGCCCGATCAGGACCACGATCTCGCCTTTGGGCGGCCCGTCGGCTGCAAAGCGCGCGGCGAGGTCAGGCAGCG